>DASQGG010000078.1 GCA_035632695.1 Thermoplasmata archaeon | reverse complement strand
GAGCGGACGGGCTGGAACCTCCCGTTGAGGGGGGAAGCGCCACGGGGGCGCGGACGCCGGTGGGGCATTAAAAGGGCTGGGCTCCCGTTATCAGGCCTCAGCATTGAGAACGGGGGACGCCCCGAGGGACCGGGTTCTCCGGGTAGCTTGACGGAGAACCGGAATTCGGAGCCTCGAGAAGAAGTGAGAAAGTAAAAGTGCCGAGGGCCTCCCCGCACGCCTCGGCTGATCTCGCCGAGAAGTCGCGCCGTCTAGCCCTTCCTCAGGAAGGGGAGACCCGTGCGCTTGTTCACGCCGACCTTCCGGCCCTTGGGCATCTCGTCCATCGGCTTGCCGGACTTCGGCTTCCGCTTGCTGAAGAAGTAGATCGTCACTTTCGGTCCCTTCTTCAGCTTGACCTCTCGCGAGTACAGCGTCCATCCCTGGTACGTGTACGGCATGGTTGACCTCGGCCCCTCCATACACTAGGGTATCAAAAGCGTTTCCCTCCCTTAGGAACGTCGGACGCGAGGACCATGATAGCCACTTTATGGCTATTTTCAAGCCCATCTTGGGCCTATGGAGGGAACACCGCGGCAAACCGAAACCCCCAAATCCTCTGCTCGGATGGGTGCGGCATGGCGGCTCCGGCGACCTCGCTCACGGTGGGACTCTTTGGAGGCGACCTGGATTTCCTGAAGCAGATCGGGTCCGCACTCGGGAAGAAGGGGACGGAGAGCGATCTCCTCTTCTGGAACAAGAAGGAGCGCGAAATCGCGATCACCGCGATCGCCCCGGTCACCTACCCGGAGCGCCTGGTCCCGATGCTCCAGGTGGCCTCCCTCTGCGACCTTCCGGTCCTGGTGGCGGACGCTCTCGACGCCGCGTTCGGAGAGACGATGATCGCGCTCTCCGCGCTGGGGAAGAAGGGACTCCTAATCCTGCGCAACCCACAGACGGCGGAGCGTGCAAGGGCGCTGGCCAAGGATCGCCTCCATGGATGGATCGCCCTGGAGTGGGCCGGGGACGAATCCTTCCGCCGTTTGCGGGAACTCATCCCGGACACAGTGGTCGCGAGGGACGCTCACTCCCTCTGCACCGTGGTCGTGGATCATGCGTTCGCGGTCCGCGGCGTGGGGACCGTGGCTCTGGGATTCGTGCGTCGCGGCATCCTCCGTGTGCACGACGAGTTGCGCCTGGCTCCCCTGGACCGGAGCGTGCTGGTCCGGTCCATCCAGCGGTTCGACGAGGATCAGACAGAGGCGCCACCGGGGAGCCGCGTCGGCGTCGCGCTGAAGGGGATTGAGTCCCACGAAATCGAGCGGGGCTTCCTGCTCACCGCGGACGCGGCCATCGTCTCCAACCCAGAGGCGAGGCTCAAGCCGTTCCACCGCCTTGAGTTCGCGAAGGACCCGCTGGAGAGCGGCGCGAGGGCCTTTCACCTCCAAATGGGACTCTATTCCCGGCCCGTGGTCCTCGATGAAGTGGGCGATGCGCTCAAGGCCACCGCGGATCGCCCGATGCCACTGTTCCCAGGCGAGAAGGCGTTCCTCACCGTCCTCCGCGGCTCCGGGGGATTGCGAATCCTGGGCCATGGAGACGTGGTCCCGTAGGGAACAACACGCCGCGAAGATCGGGGTGAACGCGTTGTGTCATCCCCCAAGGGTCCCGTAGCCCGGATGGCCATGATGGCGTCTTCCCGCAACGTATATTACGGGGAATCCGCCATCCATCGGAATTTATATTAATCCAGACATGATTTCCGCGGCAAGGATGGGATGATGATGCAAGGGCCTCCTCCCCCCATGATGATGCGGAGTATGGTGTCTCGGTATCGTCTGATCGTTGTCGGCCTCGTCTTCTTCGGCCTCGTCTTTCTCGTGGTCGGAGCGGGCGCGATCAATGCCGGCCACACCGCGATCGTGAACCCTACGCCGGATCAGGTCGCGAACAATGCGAACCTCGTGGCCGTCTGGGGCCCGACGTTCATGTCCATCGGGCTCTTCCTGCTGGTCAGCGGCCTGCTCTTTGCCGTGGTGGCCCTCGAGGATCTCGACGTGTTCGTGCGCCTGTTCCTGATGATCCTGGCGTTCGTCGCCGTCCTCCTGATCCTGGCGAGTCCCGCCACCTTCTTCCCGTGAGGTGGCCCCATGCCAACCATGGGTGACAAGCTCTGGGAAATGGGCAAGTCGCCGCCGCAGAACCTGACCTTCCTCGTGTTCGGTCTCTTCTCCCTGCTCGCCGGCGTCATCCTGAGATCCTTCAGCACCTACCTGGCGGCGACCCCGGCCGTGACCTTCGTGGCCGCCGTCCTCGGGGGATTTGGAGGTTTCTTCATCGCGGTGGCCTTGTTCCTGGGCGCCTACGGCGGCTTCGGGGAAACGAACGGCCACGGTCTCCGGATCGCCGCCCTGATCGGGGCCATCGTGGTCGTCGTCATCCTGCTGTGACGAGCCCGTGAGAAGGCCCAACCCGCGGCGCCAAGCGCGCCGCTTCCTCCTTTCCTCTAGCGCGGCCTAGCGAGCCACGCCCGCGGAGACGGAGAGGATGGGCGGCAGCGTGGTGGTAATCGCCTTCCACGACTCTCCTGCGGTCCGGCTCGCGTAGAGCTGCCCCGTGTTTGTCCCCATGTACACGCCCACGGGATCCCCGGCGTCCGTGGCCATGCCCTCCCGGAGCACGCCCATGTACGCGCCAGGTCCCGGAAGCCCATTCGTGAGGCGCCGCCAGGTCCGTCCCGCGTTCGACGTCTTCCAGACCGCAAGCTGACCCTTCGGCGGCACACGGTTCTCGCCGCCGATCAGAGGAGCCACGTAGGCGGAGTGCTTCGCATGCGGGTCGGGGGCAATCGCGAAGCCGAAGTCAGAAGGCAGGCCCTTGGTGACCTCCGTCCACGCTCCGCCATCGGGTCCCCGGTGGTACGTGCCGCAGTGGTTCTGGTGGAATATGGAGCCGTCGCCCGCGGAGTCCCAGACCAGGTGGTGCACGCACTGCCCGGTCTCCGGGTATGGGTTCGGAAGGAACCCCGCACGGACGTTCCGGTTCTCCGTGGTCCACGAAGCCCCACCGTCCTTGGACTCGAAGGTCCCGACGGCGCTGATGCCCACGACCAGGTGTCGGGACTCGCTCGGATCCCACAGCACGGAGTGTGCGCAGAGGCCGCCGAACCCGGGCTGCCACTTGTCCCGGCCGGGGTAGTCGTTGAGCGCATCGTAGCCCGTCCAGGTGTCCCCGCGGTCGTCGCTGCGGAAGAGCCCCGCGGGCTCCACGCCCGCGAGGATCGAGTCCGGGGCGTCGGCGGGTCCGGTCTCCACGTGCCACAGCGCCTTGACCGCGAGGGTTCCGCCCGCCTTGTACTTGGGTGCGGACTTCGTGAGGCTCGGTGCCGTTCCGAGCTTCCCGCGGAACAGCCCGGGCCCCCACATCTCGCCGGGGTTGAGCGACGCGGCGTAGACGGTCCGGCCGTCGCGGGGATCGAGAATCATATGGTACACGGGCAACCCGGCCAGGTACGGTCCCAGCGCGGACCAACGACGGCGATCCGACGAGTGGAAGGCGAACGCACCCTTCTTCGTGCCCACGAGTACGACCGTACTGCCCTTCTTGACGCTAACCAAGCAAACCACCTGCGACACTGGGGAGGATATGGACCCGGTCCCCGGGCAAGAGCACGACCGTCTCCAGGGAGCCGCGCACGAGCTCCTCGTTGACGAACACGTTCACGTAGGGCCGGGGTCGTCCCGTCTCGTCGAGGATGCGTCCCCGGATCCCCGGGAACGCCGTCTCCAGCTGCCGCAGGAGCGCGTCCGCATCGTGCGCCTCCACGAGAACCTCGTCCTGCCCGTGCGTAAACGACCGAAGCGCGGGCGGGATGTACACCGTGACCGCGAGGCGGACGAGTTCGGCAGGAGAGACGCGGGAATCCATCGCTTCCCACGCCCCCGACGCGGCGCGAGCGCAAAAACCCTTCGCCCAGGGGTGAGCGAAAGTGCCGCGGAACGGACGAAACCCGCAGCGGCACGACCCGCGGGGGTCGCGGGCCCGGCGAAGGTCGAATCGACATCGTTTTCTAGCCCGACGCCAATGCCCACGTCCCCGAGCAGGCGCAAAAGATGCCCCCGCGTGGGCCTGCGTGCTGCCACGATGGCCCCCGGAACCGGCGTGGGGAAACCCCAGGCCGTTGCTGCAACGTGACTTTATCGATGTGGAAGCGTACCTTTTAGACGCGACGCCGCCACTTTTCAATCACAATGCTTAACTAGGTAGAAAGGTTACCCATGGCTCGGGGGTCCTGGTTTGCCGTTCGAAATCAGCGTCGTCAGCAACACCCCTCTCACGCCTCTCAAGGACCTCGACGACGTCGCCCTCCTGTTCCTCACCCAGATCGGGTACATCCCCAAAGGCTATGACCCCAAGACGGACGCGAGTTCGGTCCGCGACTCGGTCCCATACCGCCTCTTCGTCGAGTGTCTCATCGGACGGATGGACAAGGGTTGGACCGTGGAGCAGCTCGCCGCCAAGCTGAAGACGACGAAGGCAACCATCTACCGCCACATCAACAAGCTCAAGGACATGGATCTCCTGGACGAGGTCAACGTGAACGAGCGCGGCACGGTGCGGAAGGGATACCGAATCCGGTATGGGAATCTCTCCAAGGCTTGGAACTTCGTCGAGTCCAACGTGGAGATCGCCATGGAGAACTACCGGAAGACCGTGGATCACATCCAGAAGCTCGGGGAGCAGCGGAGGTGATCCCACGTCGGAACCGGGAATCGTGGCGCTCACGAAGGGGTCTCGGTACCGGGTCGAGTCCATGGAGACCCGCGATCACACGAAGGTGACGAAGGGAATCTTCCGCGGGTACGCAGCGATCGGTCCCGACGACGCCCTCGTCATCGAGCTCGACGAGAGCCATCAGGAGCTCAAGGGCAAGCTGCGTCTCATTCCGCTCCATGTGATCCTGACCGTCGACGTCCTCGAGCAGGTCCCGGGCGAGGCACCTCCGCCCGAGAAACACGGCACGATGTACGGATGAGCACACGCGTCGGTGCGGCAAGGCTTCGTGAGTACGCTCGCCTCGTTTGAACCATGAATTCGAGGTCATCGGGGACGCCGGGTGCACGTGCCCCGGTTGGATCGCGGTCGCCGCCCTCGGGTCTGGAGGCTCCTGGCCGCCGAGGTGCTCCAGGCGAATGTGGGCTGGGCGGCTCAGACCACGCACCTTCCCCTCGCGGCACTCCATGCCGACCGCCGCGGGGATTTAGGTACGCCGAACCCCCCAGCAGGACAAGCGGGCTACCGTCGCGGCGGGAGCGGAAGGAATCGCCGCGTCGTCCGCGCGTAGTCCGCGTATGCGGGGCCGAAGAGGGCGCGGAGCTCCCGTTCCTCGAAGGGCGCCAGCACCGCGAGGAACCACAGACCCAGCGCGACGGATCCCAGGAATGCCCACGGATGGTCGACGAGAAGGGCGATCCCGAACGTGAGCCCGTCGACACCCGAGTACAGCGGATGCCTCACCCATCGATAGGGTCCCGCGACGACGAGAGGCTCGGCCCGTCCTCCCGAAGCGTCGAGGGGCATCCTCCGGAAGAGCTTGAGGAACGTGACCCAGGTGGATTCGAGGACCGCGAACGGCCCGCGGAAGCGAAAGACCCACACGAGCATCGCGGCGCCGTACCCGAGGCAAACGAACCCAAGGGCGCGGAGGGCCCAGGGAAGGCCCACGTCCCAGGGAAGACCCACCAGAACGGCGACCCCGACGCACGCAAGGTAGACCCCTGAAACCATCCCGGCGATGACCGGGATGGCGAAGATAGCGTGGCGGGGTGGCATCCTTGGGGGAAACCGCACGGTGGACATCCACGTTTCCCCAACGCAGTCTTTATGGCGGTGAGGGATGGTGGCCCGCACAAATGACGTTGGCCGTGCCCGCCGCGGAAAGCGCGTTCGTGGACGAGCTCTTGGAGAGCCTGCGGACGAACCCACCGGCGTCCAAGGATCGGCTCCAGGAACGGAAGGTCCGGCTCGCGCGGAGTCACGGTCTCCGGGGGATCCCGAGCGACGCCCGCGTGTTGGCCCTCCTCCCGGAGAGCGAGCGGCCCCAGTTCGAGGACCTCTTGCGGATCAAGCCCGCGCGAACGGCGAGCGGCGTGGCCGTGGTCACGGTCATGACGGCGCCCCATGCCTGCCCGCATGGGGTCTGCGTGTATTGCCCGGGCGGTCCCCGGTTCCATACGCCGCAGTCGTACACGGGAACGGAGCCCGCGGCGAAGCGTGCCGCCGAGCATCGGTACGACCCGTTCGCCCAGACCCAGGCCCGCCTCCGCGCCCTTCGCGAGATCGGCCACCGCACGGACAAGGTGGACCTCATCGTGCTGGGAGGCACCTTCACGTCCCTGGAGGAGGGGTACAAGGAGTGGTTCGTCAAGGGCTGCCTGGACGGGATGAACGGCATCGTCTCCCCGAGCCTGGAGGAGGCGCAGACGGCCAACGAGACGGCGGACGCCCGGTGCATCGGGCTCACGATCGAAACCAAGCCGGACTGGTTCCTAGGTCCCGAGGTCGAGCATGCCCTGAGCCTCGGGACGACCCGCGTCGAGCTCGGGTTGCAGTCGACGCACGACGACATCCTAGCCAGGGTCCACCGGGGCCACACGGACGCGCAGAGCCGGGAGGCGCTCCTCCGGGCCAAGGCCGCCGGGCTCAAGGTGGGCGTGCACATGATGCCCGGCCTCCCGGGGTCGGATCCCGGCCGCGACCTGGAGTCGTTCCGCGGGCTGTTCGAAGACCCCGCCTACCGCCCCGATTTCCTCAAGATCTATCCCACGCTCGTCCTCGCGGGCACCGCGTTGCACGGGATGTGGGAGCACGGGCTCTACCGCCCGCTCTCTCTCGAGGAGGCCGTGGAGCTCGTGGCCCGCGTGAAGGCCCTTGTCCCCAGGTGGTGCCGCATCCAGCGCGTCCAGCGGGAGATCGGCGCGCCGCACATCGAGGGCGGCCCGACCAAGGGGGATCTCCGCGTGCTCGCGCGCGAGCGGCTCCGAGCGGAGGGGAAGGCATGCCGCTGCGTGCGATGCCGCGAGGTGGGGTTCCGGGGAGTGGAACCCCGGCCCGAGGCGATCACCCGCCTGCGCGAAGACTACGAGTCCTCGGGAGGCCATGAGGTCTTCCTGAGCCTCGAGGATCCCGCTGCCGAAGTGCTCGTGGCCTATCTCCGTCTGCGGATCGACGCGACTGGCGGCACGGTCCGCGAGCTCAAGGTTTTCGGCCAGCTTGTGCCGCTGCGCGAGCCGCCCGGCCCGCGCTGGCAGCACCGCGGAATGGGCCGCCAACTCATGGAGGAGGCCGAATCCCTCGCGAGGGACGAGTTCCACGTGCAACGCATGCGGGTCACGGCGGGCGTGGGGGTCCGCGGCTACTACCGGTCCCGGGGGTACCGCCTGGAGCGGCCTTACATGGTCCGCGAGCTGTGACTACGCGATGGCCTTGATCCAGCCGAGGCGCTTGAGCTTGCTCGCCTCCACATCCTCGGCGTTCCGGAAGCCGCTCTCCGCCTCCGCGAGGTACTCAACCGCGAGCCTGAGGCCCTCCACGGATGGCGAGCGCGCGTCGACGCCCGCCTTCATGATCTGCTGGCGGACGATGGGCATGGCGGCCTCCTGACCCCCCATGGCGTCGCACGAGTCCATGATGATCTGGTCGCACACCGCAATCAGCTCGTTGGGAACGTCCTCCTCGACGCGCTCTCCGCGACGCACCCGGGATTCCGCCTCGAGGATGACCGCCTTTGCGAGGCAGGCGAAGCTCGCCTCCACGCTCTCGCCCGTCTTCGCGGAACTTAGGAAACCGCTCACCCGGAGTTCCTCCATGGCGTCCTCGAGCTGGTCCCGGGCCTCCGCGCGGTCCTTCACGAGGTCGACCTTGTTCCCGACGACCACCAGCGGGATGGGTTTCGTGATCTCGACCAGGTGGGGAATCCAGTACTCCTTAATCGAGCGCAGGGTGTCCCGCCGCGAGACGTCGTACACGAGGAGCGCGCCCTTGGCACCCTGGAAGGAACTTTCCTGGATGTTCTTGTAGCCCTTCTGGCCCAGGACGTCCCAAATCATGAACGTGATGTCCGTCGCCTTGCCCGGCGACTCGATGCGGAGATCCTTCTTCGTCACCTTCGTGCCGATCGTCGTGATGTAGTCGTCCGAGAACTTGTCCACCACGAAACGTCGAATCAGGGAGGTCTTCCCCACGGCGCCGTCCCCCAGGAGGAGAACTTTGCGTTTGATCCGATCGTCGGTCATGGCGCGCACCGTCCGATGCGAGGCCCCCGCTTATAACGCTTTTCGGCTGGATGTCAGATGTGCGAATACCCGCGGCTCAGATCGCATAGCGAGCCTGGTTCCCGAGGAACTCCTGCGCGATGCGATCCACCGCAGGGAACACGTCCACATTCCCGTTCCAGTCCGCGAGACGATCCGCGTTGGAGCGCTCAAACTCCTGGACCGCACCCGACAGGCGCTTGGGGAGCCCGTTCAGGTAGCGGCCGCGGACGACGGCGGCGAGGACGGAATGCGAGCCGCGCGCGAGGAGCACCCGCTGCGTCCCGAAGCGGAGCTGCTCCAGGGGCGCGTCTTCGTCCTGGTGGGACGACTTCCACGTGTCCAGTACGAACTCCTGGAGGACGGTGAGCATGCCGCTCATGATGTCGCTGTCGTGCGGATTCCGGGTGGCGCGGGACCAGTGCCGGATGAGCATGCCGCTGTCGTGCATCAGGTACAGCTCTTCCAGGTGGGCGCGGCGCCGTACGTACAGAACGGCCCACACGCCCGCGGCGCCGCTCACGCCGAGGACCGCGGCGGTGGCCAGGGAGATGAACGGGGGAGCGGCCGGCGGGATGTAGTTGAGCGCGAAGGACACCGTGCGCAGGATGGTCCGATTGTTCGCACCTAGGTTGTCCGAGTAGCTCACGACCGCGGTGAAGGTCGCAAAGTACGTCGTGTTCGGGGTGTCCGTCATGCTCTGCCGGGTCGCAGGCGCGATGTACGAAGTGAAGTTGAAGTACTCCACCCCGCTGACATTGGCCTCGTTCTCGACCTCGGAGCCGCCCGGTGCTCCGGTTTCCAACCAAGCGAGCTGGGGCCCTAGCGAGACGATGGCCCGCATGTACCGAGCCCAGTACAGGTACGTGCCGTTCCCGGTCAGGTTCTGCATCTGGAGGACGATGTCGATCCGGCCCGCGTGAGAATCGTTCAGGATCACGTTGAGCGCGTAGTTCGAGCGGACGGGTCCCGCACTCCCGGGCGTCGAGAGCCCCAGAAGGAGTGCGAAGCCGAGGCCCGCCACGCATAACATCAGGAGACTCCTCGCGGTGCGTGCCCCTAGATGTTCGGTCAGTGACTGTCCCCCAACTGATGCTCCACGCGGAGCGAACGACGGCGAACGCATTGATTCGCGGACGAGCTATTTATAGGTGCCAGTCAAGGTGCAATGATTGGGAACGACGCGTGCGACGGGACCGTTCCTGATAATGAGCCGTCTACTCGTGGGCGGACACGAGGCGTGGGACCGACATCCCGCGTCGGCGGGCCATGGCCCGGAGGACGGGCCCGATCCCCGAACCCTCGAGGGGGCTCCGCGGGGCTGCGAGGGCAAAGGACTCCGGTAGGCCCGCGGCCTCCGCCATCCGGAGGAGAGGACGCCGACCCAATCCACCGAGGCGGAGACGAAGTCCCGGGGAGAGGGCCTCCCGTTCCCCGAGGGCGCGGCGGAGGGACGAGGTCCGGGCGGTGAGCCCTGCGCCGGAGAGGACGAGGCTCTCGGGTTGGCGCGCCTCCACGAGCGCCAGCGGTACGAGGGCCAGGCATTCAGCGAGCGGGATCGGATATCCCGACGCCGCGATCCGTCGCGCTGCGCGCAGCGCTTGGGAGGGGCTCGGCCGGAGAATCGCAAGCCGGTAGTCCAGAAACATCTGAGCCACCCGTGCGGCCTCCACATCCGCGGAGCCACGCATGCCCACGACCACGCAGAGAAGGTCGCATCGCTTGCGCGCGAGCGCGGCGATCAGGAGGCTGCCCAAGCCGCCGGAGAACGCGAGCACGATCTCGTCCCGGCCGGCGGCGACGCGCGCCACGTCGGCCTCGAGGCGAGAGAGGGTACGAGTGGCGGGTCCGTCCCCTCGCATTGGTTCACGCGGCGTCGCCGAAGCGGGTTTCGCCGACCAGGAGACGCTCGAGCCGGGGGATGAGCTCGGCCTCGGGGATCCGGATCTGCTTCTGGGAGTCGCGATCCCGGACCGTGACCCCCTTGCCTTCCAGGGTCTCGTGGTCCACGGTCACGCAGAACGCGGTTCCGATCTCGTCCATCCGGGCGTAGCGCTTGCCGATGGACCCTGCGTCGTCGTAGAACGCGGCCAGCCGTTTCCGCAGGCGCCCGTAGATCGCCTCGGCCCGCTCGGGGATCCCGTCCTTGTTGACCAGGGGGAACACGGCCACGCCGATGGGAGCGAGCCGGGACGGTATGCGAAGGATCGCGCGCTCGCCGGGCGTGTAGCCGAGGTCTAGGAGCGCCCAGACGTTGCGATCCACGCCGAAGGAGAGCTCCAGGACGTGGGGAACGAGCCGCGTCGTGCCCACCGTGACCGCCTGTTTCTCGTGGGAGCCCGCTTCGTGGCCCGCGAGGTCGTGGTCCGTCCGGTAGTGAACGCCGCCCACCTCCTTGAAACCGCCGAGGCTCTCCTGGCTCACCTGGACGTCGAAGTGGATCTTGTTGTAGAACGCGCGTTCCTTCTCGTCGAGCTCCGCGAACCGGAACCGGGCGCGCGGCAGCCCCAAGACCTCGAGGTAGAATTCCTGGACCTTCACGAGGTGGTACACGTACCACGCAGGGAGGCCGTGGGCCACCAAGTCCTTCGCCGGCAGATCGTGAGCCGTGGGCTGGTTCTTCTCCGCGGCCCAGCAGACGCGCACGGGCACGTCCCGAACCAGCGGGTAGGGGACTTGGTCGGGGAAGCTCGCGGGGTCGAAGAAGATCTGGAGTTCGGCCTGCAGGAACTCCCGCATCCGATACGTCCCCTGCCGCGGGCTGATCTCGTTCCGGTAGGCGCGGCCGACGATGGCCAGTCCCATCGGGAGCTTGCGGCGGAGCGCCTCGAACTCGCGCTTGAAGTTCAGGAACGCGCCCTGCGCCGTCTCGGGACGCAGGAACGCGGGGTCCTTCCCCGTGGGGCCGATCCCTAGCGGGAACATCATGTTGAACGGGCGCGACGGGCCCAGCTCGCCTTTGCAGTTCGGGCAGCGCACGCCTGCGGCCTTCAGCCTCGCGTCGGTCTCCTCCGCGGAGAGGCCTTCGTGCTCCTCGTGGGTCGCAGTCTCGAGCAGGTGGTCCGCACGGTACGACTCGCCGCATCGCGTGCAGGTCACCAGGAGGTCCGTGAAGTGGTCGACGTGGCCGGAGGCCTTGAGGGCCGCGTGAGGCAGGATCGTGGTCGTGTCGATCAGGTAGTAGTTGTCGTTGAGGCCGAGGAAGTGCTCGACCCACGCGTCCTCCCAGTGCCGGCGCAGGAGGGTGCCGTTGTGACCGTAGTCGTAGAACCCCGCGAAGCCGCCGTACAGGTCGACCGCGGGCCAGAGGAACCCGCGCCGAACGGACAGGGACATCAGGTCCTCGTAGGAGGCCATCCCGGGCGGAAAAGGGAGGGCCTGTCATAAAGGATGGGGTCGTGAGCGGAACGACCGGTCACTTCCGCGGGCCCTGCGTCCTCCGAGGCCGCCCCTGCGGTGCGCCCGTGATCGGGGGCTCCCAAGGCCGCCCACGGGACACCACCAGGCGAACGTCGCTGGCCGATGCGCGCATGATCGAGGCGAATCCGTTGGTCCCACCCGGGAGGTCCAGGACCACGAGGTCCGCGGGCTCCCCCACCCGTAGTGCGCAGGCAGAGCCGGGCTCCTTGAGCCGGCGGCCGCGCAGGGCCATTTCGAAGATCTCGCGCGCGCGGATCCCTCCCTTCATCCGGGCCACGCGGTAGGCGAACTCGATCTCGCGGAACAGGGAGGGCACGTTGATCATCGCGTTGTCCGTTCCGAGGCGGAGCTCGACGCCGGCCGCGAGCATGCGAGGGATGTCCGGCGTGAGGCCGAAGAACGCGTTCGACCGCGGGCACACGACGATGGGGACGCGGGCATCCGCCACGCTCTCGAGGTCCGCGTCCGTTGCCTGGATCATGTGGACCAGGAAGGCGGGGTGCAGGTCGAGGACCTTGTCGATGTCCTCGCGGACGCGCTCCGAGCAGTGGATCCCGAAGGGTTTCCGCGCGCGACGGGCGTCCGCGGCGACCTTCTCGAGATCCGAAGCGGGCCAGTCGATGTAGGAGCTGACCGCGAGGCCGTCGCCGGCGCGCAGCAGGGCCGCGACCTCGCGCGCATCGTACGCAAGGCCTGCCGGGCGACCCAGGGCCACTCCTTCGAGCGGTACGGCGGAGAGCGCGGCGTACAACTGGCGGAGCCCGCGCAGGCTGCCTTCGCGGAAGTCCGAGAATCCCGTGGTCCCCGTCCGGAGCATGGTCGTCATGGAGCGCCGCATCGCGGCGAAGATTGCCTCATCCTTGGCTTTGGCGAGGGCCCTGTGTTTGAGCCCGCGTGGCGGTGCGACCAGATCCTCGATGCTTCCCCGTAGCTCCTGGGTGACCACGGCATCCCCCAGGTGGGTGTGGGCGTTCCACAGACCCGGTATCACCAAGCCTCGCGCGAGGACGTCCCGAGCCTGACCCGCGCGCGACTCGACGATTACACCGTCCGCCCAGCCCACGGTCCCCTCGCGGAAACCTCGGCCGTCGAAGAACCAGCCCGAGACGCTCGGCACACTGGGCCGATAATCCGAATGGGTTTAAACGTTGGCGGGCGGCGTGGACCGTCCTCGGAATCTTTATGGGGCAGGAACCTTTCAGCGCGCCCTGCGCCGCCGTAGCTCAGCCCGGTAGAGCGGCAGTTTCGTAAACTGCAGGTCGGGGGATCGAAGCCCTCCGGCGGCTTCTGTTCCGTCCGCACGGGCTTCGGCCCCATGGGGCTGCACAATCAACCGCGGATCTTCGCGGCCGCGGTCGCGCGGGACGCCATCCGGGCGTCCAGCTTGGAGAAACCGACATGGAGGGCGACCGCGAGACCGAACGACGGCAGGGTGGCGCCGATGGGCAGCTGGAAAAGGATGATGACTAGGTATAGGGCGATTCCTGGAAGCCAACTTGCGTACGCCGTCCACCGCCAGCGCGGGGCACCCTCAAAGAACTCGTCCGGTCGATACGCCGCGCGTCGCACGAGGAATACGTCCGCGATCACCGTTCCGAGCAACGGAACGAACAGGGCGCCGAGGGTGAGCAGGAAGACCTCGTAGCTGCCTCCAATCCCCTGGCCCAGGCCCAGGAGGGCCACGGCTCCGATTGCGCCCACGGCCGTGAACATGAGGATGGGCCGGACCTGCCTCCACCTCGGGACCAGATTCTGGACGGAGACCGCGGCGGAGTAGACGTCCGCAAACGCATTGTCCGTCTCGTCGACCAGGATGATGAGTAGGGGCAGGACACTCAGCCCCAGGAGGCCGATCACCGCCAGGAAGTCCGTCTGCGACGGCTGGAGGGTGAGCCCCAGGAAGATCAGCGCGGCTCCGAGGACGTAGAACAGCGTGTTCGCGATCGTGTTGCCGAGGACCGTCCCCACCGTGGAATCCCTCGGGCGGCGGGCGAATCGGTTGTAGTCGGAGATGACAGGCCACCACGAGACGGGCATGGCGACGACCAGGTCCAATCCGAGGAGGAGGCTGGACGTTCCCGTGTACCCGCCCGCCACGGCAGGCAGGCGCAACCCCGCGTCGAGTCCGCGGACCAGCAGGGCGATCACGATTGCCGCGGTCGAGGCCCACACGAGCCAGATCCCGAAGCGCTCCAGCCAATCCCGGACCACCGCGAGGGGTCCTCCCAGCGCGAGGGCGGCCACCACGATGGCCCAGAACGGGACCGAGATCTCCGCCGTCCAAGGACCCAAGGCGTTGCCGGGGAGCACGGCGACGGCGGTGCCCATGACTAGGAGCTCGAACATGGTCCAGAGGACGAGCTGCAACACGTTCAGCAACGACGGAAGGTAGGATCCGGTCCGGCCCAAGATGGGGCGGAGGCTGACCATGGTGGGCACGCCGGCGCGGCTTCCGTGGTGGGCCGCGGCGGCCAGCATCAGGCTCCCCACGACGGAGCCGACGAGGGAGACGACGAAGGACTCCCAGAGCGTGAGGCCGAACTGGCTCACGAGAAGGGTCCCAGCGGCGAGGACCAGGAGTCCGACCCCCAGGCTCGACCAGAGGACGAACAGGTCGTAGCTCCGGAGGATCCGGAGGGACGGAGGCACGGGCTCGGTGCCCCACTCGGGGGGCCGGCGGAGCCTCCAGGAGCGCATCGGCGGACCAAGGGGGCTGGGCTATATCAACCTCGGCCGAGGGACGGAATCCGGGCGAGGCGGCGGGTTCACTCCTTCTTCGCGGAGAACTTCTTGTACGACCGCTCAAGCGCGGCCACCAGCGGCAACTCCTTACCCGCCAGGTAGTTGATCAACGCGCCGCCACCCGTGCTCACGTGGCCCATCGCGTTCTCGAGGGCGTACTGCTCCACGGCGGCGACGGTGTGACCGCCTCCCACGACGGAGAAGGCGGGCGAGGCAGCGATCGCCTGCAACAGCTCGCGCGTGCCGACGGCGAACTCCTCCTTCTCGAAGACGCCCGCGGGACCGTTGAAGAAGATGGTCCGCGCGGCGTTGATCTCCTCCACGTAGCGCGCAATCGTGTCCAAGCCGATGTCGTACACCTGCAGGTCCGAGGGCAACTCCTTGGCGAGGATGGCCTTGCGCTTCCCGCCGTCGTTCAGGACGACGTCCGTCGGCATGAGGATTCGATCGCGGTACTTGGCGAGCAGTTCCTTGCACTGCCCCACGGACGTGTCGTACTCCTCGACCTCCTTCCGCATGAACTCGGTCGTTAACGGGCCGGGATCCTTCCCGTCGGCCTGAAGGAACATGTTCGCGACCCCGCCCGATGTCAGGACTTTGTCCACGATCCCTTTCTCGAGCATGTGTTTCGTGACGGCGATTGAGTCGTCCGCCTTCACGCCGCCGAAGATCGCGATCTTGGGCCGGTCCTCGCTGTGGATGGCCCGATGGAGCATGGTGAGCTCCTTCTCCATGACGCGGCCGGCGAGGGTCGGCAAGACATCCGCGAAGCCCACAAGGCTCGGCTGCGCCCGGTGCGCCGCGGCGAACGCGTCGAGGACGAAATACTGGGCGAGCGGCGCCAACTTGCGCACGATGTGCGTCTTCGCCATCTTCTCGATCTTCTGATCGGCGAGCGCCTCCTCCTCGGCGAAGAACCGCACGTTCTCGAGGACCAGGACCTCTCCCGGGTCCAGGGAGCGGATCGCATCGAGGGCCGCCTTGTTGTAGAGGCCATCGACGAACTTCACGGGACGCCCGAGCAGGGCCGACAGCCGCTCCGCGTGGGGCTCGAGCGAGGTGAAGTCGTCCTTCCCCGGCCGTGACTGGTGCGCGAGCACGACGACCTTGGACCCCCGCAGGTCGCGGATCGTGGCGAGGTGCTCCCGCAGGCGGGCGTCGTTGAGCAAGGTCTTGGTGGCCGGGTCTATCGGCGAGTTGATGTCGACCCGGAGAAGCACGGTGCGACCCGACAGGTCAAAATCATCCATCGTGAAGAATGCCCGGGCCATGGCAATCGCGGAAAAATGCGAGGGGATAATAGAGTTTACCATAGGACTCTTGCCAGGATAGCAGCCTTCCGCTTGAAGCTGCCCCGTCCTCACACTGGCCGGTCCACGACGTGGAGGAGAATGCCCACGCTCACGGCTGGCGTGAAGTCGCCCGTCACCGTGGCGCGGAAGCCCAGGAATGTGTTGTCCCCCAGGCCGTCCTACGTCGCGGTCGACGCGGAGTACAGGAATTCGTAGTAGGGGGGCTGACCCGTCTCGTTCGCCAGGGATGGCGACAGGGACATCGAGCCGGGTCCGTAGACCTGGGGCATCTGGGCCGGGTCATACGTGGCGTTGTTCGGCCCGGGGAACGTGAGGTTGTACCATCCCGGGCTCGGATACGAAAGGTTGAGCGGCCCCGGCTCCGGCCACCCGTACGCATACGCGGACTGCCCGGACTGGTTGTACGTGAGCCGCAGGCTGATCAAGCGCAAGTTCGAGGCGAAGGCGCCCACCACGAACGCGTGGACATCCACCTCGACGAGGCCGCACACCCCGCAGTAGAACGCCCCCACGAACAGGCGCAAGGTCAGGGCCGAGGTCGGACCGCCGCTCTCGTTTGCATGGGTTGTCGCGTTGAAGTACCACAGCAACGACGTGTTCGTCAAGGGTAGTTCACAAAACTCGCCTCAAGGACGCCCTTGGTTGAGCCGTCCGTGACGGCCAGGGGAGTCGGCGGAGATCGCGTTAGGACGTACACGGAAATCGAGGCAACCACAACAGCGACCACGACCGCAAGGACGAGGAAAAGCCACCGCCGGCGAGGGGACCGCAGAGATGCCGGAGCCGCGGGCGTGGTGGGTTGCGCTCCCTCCACCTCGCGCTGGAAGCCATCCATGAGGATGCAAAGGTTTCGTCCTTGTTGCGAGGAACCGGTCCTGGCGTGGCCCTTCCGATGGCAGTCGCCGGATGGGGTTTTGCCTAGAGGCAACCAGGGCCCACTCTCGAGGCGGGAAACGGCTGCGCGGACCTCGCCGCCGTTCGCGGTTTCGACGAGCGAAGGGGGCAGGGCCGGCGGTCCGCGGCGCGTGGGTGTTCTCAACGGTTGAAACTACGTTGCAAGCTATTTAGAGGACCTTCCGGATGTTTCGGAAGCTCCGAGGAAGTTCCACGCCACAGGACCTTCTTCTCCCAGAAGGAAAACTCATCCGCACCACGCGAGGCGGAGCCAGCGCTCTCAAGCAGCTCCTCCTCGACCTGAAGAAGTACTCGTTCTCGGGCTACGTCCGCATCGTCTTGACGCGGGACGGCGTTCGATCGGAAGGGATCATCCTGCTCCGGGCCGGGAATCCGGAGGCAAGCCTGCACCTCCGCGGCGAGGAGCAGGAACGGGGGCGGACCGCACTCAAGCGGGTGTGGCAGGATTCCTACATCGACGAGGCCACGATTGAGCTTCACGCGCGGATCGACATGGACGACTTGGTCACGGAGTACGCGGACGCGATTCTGGAGCGCCCCGCCAAAGTCGTGAAGAAACCCAAGGTCCCCCAGGTGGTGGACCGGGCCGAAATCGACGCGAAGCTCGCGGAATGGAAGGCCGCCGGCTTCGCCGTGAGTTCCGTGGAGGCGGAGCTGAGCAGCAACCCTGGCGTGCTCACGGGTGCCTACCTCACGCTTCTCGAGGCAATCCGAAAGGCCGAGGCCGTCGAGGAGACCTTGAAGGGCCTGGATACCACGGGTTTCGAGACCCGGGCCGCCGCGCTCCGCCAAAAGCTGAAGGATCCTTTGCACAACCCCGACATCGACTCCGAGGTCGAGAGCCTCCGCGATGCGATCGAGAGCTACAAGCGAATCGAGGAACGGCGGAAGATCGAAGTCACCCGGGAACGCGATTCCCAGGAACGCACGAAGAAGGTCCTCGAGCTCGTCCTCCGGCAGCGGAGCGCCTTGCGCCCGGAGACCCCGCCCCCGTCCCGGGAGGAGGTTGCCAAGGCCCTCGAAGGCCCGCTCCCCACCCGCGACCAGGACACAGAACTGATCGACCAATACACGTTCGACGCCTTCGTCGTGGGCGAGAGCAACCGCTTCGCCTACGGCGCCGCCGTCACCGCGGCGAAGCAGCCGGGAAACGCCTACAACCCGCTCGTGGTCACCTCGGGACCCGGCCTCGGCAAGACGCACCTCCTCCACGCGGTGGGTAACTACCTCCGCGGCCACCGCCCTGAGTCCAAGATCCTCTATCTCACAGGCGAGACGTTTGCGGCGCACCTCGAGACCTCCCGAACCGCGGGCGGCCCGGGCGCCATGCAAGAGCGAATCCGCGGCCTGGACTGCCTCCTCATGGATGACCTTCAGTTCCTCAGCGGAAAGCAGGAACTCCAGGAGGAGGTCATGAAGGCCTTCGACGAGCTCTCCGGAGGCGGGAAGCAGATGGTCTTCGCTTCCGATCGGCCGCCGAAGTCCATCGCCCAGCTCGACGAGCGCCTCGTGTCCCGATTCGAGTCGGGGCTCGTGGCGAACATCCAGGCCCCGGACCTCGAGACCCGGATCCAAATCCTCCGGCAGCGAGCCCAAGATGCGCACCTCTCCGTGGACTCGGCCGTGCTGACCTACATCGCGAACCTCGTCGAGGACAATGTGCGCGAGCTCGGAGGGGCCCTGAACCGAGTGGTCGCGTTCTCCTCCCTCATGGGACGCCCCATCACGGCGGACCTCGCCAAGGAGGTACTCCACACGGGCGCGGCGGAACCGGCGTCGGAGCCCAAAGCGGCCCCGAAGGCATCCTTCGCCCCCGCGCTGGCGGCCTCGGTGCCGACCGAACTCCGGTCGGGGAGGAGCTACCTGATCGAAGAGGATCGACCCGAGCATGCCTACCGCCTCTTCTTGAAGGCGGCCGAGGGTGGCAAGAACGGCCTCCTGATCACCCGGACGAACCCGAAGCGCGTGCGGGAGATCATCGCGCTGGACTCCGTCCGCGTTCTCTGGCTCACGGACCGCGAAGGGAGCAAGGAGGAGACGATCGCCCCCGCGCTGGAGCGAATCGTGTACGAGATCGAAGGATTCATGGCCAAGCGCCCCCAGGGTTCCGTGATGCTCGACGGGGTGGAGTACCTCGTGTCCAACAACTCCTTCGACGCGGTCCTCAAATTCGTTCGTAGGCTCGTGGACACGGTCTCCGAGGGGCGCCACATCCTGCTCATCTCGCGCGGCCCGGCGACCGGGAAGGAACAGGAACTCCGGATGCTGGAACGGGAGATGGAGGTCGTCCGGCCCGCGTGATCGCTTCCCCGCTCACTTGGCCGGGATGCGGGAGATTTCCTTCTTGAATTCCTTGAGGTACCGGATTGCCTCGCTCCACTCTTCGTTCTTCACGTGGGCGCTGGCCTCCTTGAGGATCCCCACGGGTTTCGAGAGGTCTCCGCCGCGCACCTTCACGTCGAGGAGACGATCGCGAGCCTCGCGCATCTCCGACTGTACGAACTCGGGCACGGCCTGGAGCAGACGCTCCTGGGCCTGATGCGCGAGCCGCAGCGACGCGGGCAGGTCTCGGCGTTCGCCCGCCTCGCGGCTCTGCCGGATGAGGCGGTCCACGTCCTTCGAGTCCATCCCGAGAGCGCGCACCTCTGCGAGGAGGCGCTCCGTCGCTTCCAGGATCTTGCGCCCTTCCGTGTACTCCTTGGCTTGGGACTGGAACGTAACGCGCGCCGCTTGGAGGCCGGCCCACGCGGCATCGTACTCCCGTTTCTCGAGGCGCCCGAACGCGGTCTCAAGCTGGGGACCGACGAGGCTTGCGGCGTCGCTCCGTCCCGCGGCCTCCACTTGGGAGGCGAAGCGCTCGATCTGGCCTCCGATGAAATCGATAAAGCCCACATCGAGGGATTTGCGGGCATCCGAGATCAATCGAACCGCCTTCTCGATCTCCTTGCGCTTCCCCGCCTCCACGGCGCCGTTGATCAACCGTTTCCCGTCGTCGATGCGGACGCCGATCTTCTTCGCGGTGACGAGCAACGGCTTCACTTCATTCACGAGGCGCGGGAGCTCCCGCGCGATGAGCTTGCGATCACCGAAGGGCATCTCGCGCCGCTCGCTCCGGACGTCGTCGCGAAGACTCGCAACCTTCGGACCGAAGCCGAACCGGAGGGGCTCAGGAGGCTTTGCAGCGGCTGCGTCCGCGGGCGGGGCGGGCGATTCGGATGCGGCCGCCGGAGCCGGCGCGACCTCCGAGGACTCCACGACCGGAGGCGGAGCCTCCTCTTCCTCTGCGAAGCGCACGCCGCAGCTGGGACAGTGATCCGCCTCCGCGGGGACCGCCGCTTTGCATACCGGACACTCATACTCCGTGGCCTGCCCCTCGGAGAACTCGGCCCCGCAACCGGGGCAGACCGTGTCGTCCGAATGGACCGGGGTGTCGCACACCGGACAAAGAAATTGAGACTCGTCCTCCTTCACCTCTGGCGCGGGCGCGGGCTTGGCCTCGACGACGAGATCCTTCGTGCTCGGGTGATCCTTCGCGACGCTCTTGAGCGTCTCGAAGATCTCGGGCTGGTCGGCCTTCCCGTCCATGATGGACGCGAGGATGTCGTCGATGTTCTTGCCCTCGTTGGCGTGGAGGTCGGGGGACTCGTCCGGAGGATTTTCGCCGAGATCGAACAA
>DASQGG010000077.1 GCA_035632695.1 Thermoplasmata archaeon | reverse complement strand
CCTTTCATTGACGTGGAGTCCGTGAAGGCGGTGAAGGCCAGTCCGTCCAAGACGCCCATTGCCATCGAGAAACGGATGTATCAGCACGGGGAGACGCGCATGGGTGGCTTCGTCGTCACGTTCGTGTTACGTGACGGGAGGCGCTTCGTCTACTCTGGGGGCGACTTCTGCGAGTTCGTCTCGGTCCCGAGTGGGTACACCCCTGACGACATCGAGGACGTTGTTTTCGAGGGCTACCCACGCATGAACCTTGGAAAGACCAAATGGATTGAGTCGCCTGATTGGAAATGGTGCATCTTCGAGCGACCGTGACGCCCGCCTCGGCGTGTACCCCCGCCTCGGCGTGTACCCCCGCCTCCGTCCCATCGCTTCCCGACTCGGCCGGAAGGGAACAGGGAACTCTTGGGGAACCTCAACGTGCGAATCTTGTACCAAAGGCATGGGGATAGCGCCCAGGGCAGGAAGCAGCAGCAATTAGGCGCACCTAATAATTAGGGTCAGCTATATATTCGACCCACCGTTAATGGTCCGCCATGGAGACGCTTCAGAGACTGACCCGTCGGCAGGTGGACGCCCTCCAGGTCATCTCGGTCAAGGAGACGCCGGAGCGGGGAGTCTCGCTTAAGCACATCGCCTCTGCGCTCGGGGTCACCGCCCCCTCCGCACTCGGCCACCTTACACTGCTCGAGGGATTCGGACTCGTCGCGCGCCACCGCGGCAAGAGCCGGCTGACGGACAAGGGTCGCCGCACGCTCGAGGAGTACCGTCGGCACCACCGCGTCGCCGAGACTCTCTTCGGCAGCCTGGGCCTCGCCCCGGCAGAGACGTGCGCGGCGGCTCGCGAAATCGATCTGGCGATGTCGCATCGGACGGTCGACGAGATCTGCCGCGTGGAGCAGCACCCCACCGCATGTCCCCACGGAGAGCCAATCACCGAATGCCGCGCCTCGGCGCGGGCTGGGTAGGCGCAGGCCCCGGAGGAAGGTCGTATGAACAAGATGTGGAAGCTGGTCGCGGTCACGCTCGTGGCCATTCTTGCTGTGGGCGTGGTGGGATTCGCGCTATTGGGGGGCCCCTCCCGCTCCGACTCGAGCGTGATTCACGTCGTCGCTGCGGAGAACTTCTGGGGAAGCCTCATCTCCCAGATGGGCGGAACCCATGTCAGCGTGACGAGCATCGTCTCAGACCCTAACGCCGACCCGCATGAATACGAGGCGAACACGTCCGATGCGCGGGCAGTCGCGGATGCGCAGCTTGTTATCGAAAACGGAGAGGGATATGACACGTGGTGCCAGCAGCTCATCAACGCCAGCGCCACGCCCAATCAGGTTGTGTTGAACGTCCAGAACGTGTTAGGCGTCCCCTCCGGCGGCAACCCCCACTTCTGGTACAGCCCCACCTACGTGAACATCACCGTGCGGCAGATGTTCACCGACCTCGCGTCCATCGCCCCTACGGACACGCAATACTTCCAGCAGCAGTACGCGTCGCTTAACGTTTCCCTCGGGGACTTGTATGCCCGTGTGGCCATCATCAAGGCCAAGTTCGCGGGCACGGAAGTGGCCGCCACCGAGGACATCTTCGTGTACTTGGCCAACGCAACCAACCTGGCCCTGGTCTCTCCCCCGGCGTTCATGGAGGCCGTGGCGGAGGGGAACGACCCGCCCGCATCGAGTGTTGTGGAGTTCCAGAACCAGCTCGAGAGCGGGAACGTTAGCGTGCTCGTCTACAATGCGCAGACCGTCTCGCCGATCACGACGCAGATGAAGCAGATTGCCGTCCAGTACAACGTCACAGTGGTCGCGGTCACTGAGACCATCCAGCCGCCCGACGTCACGTTCCAGGTCTGGTTCAACGCTGAGTTGCTGAACTTGCAGAACGCGCTCAACGCGAAGGCGCTGGGGCAATGAGGCCGCCGGCGGCGCCCGCGGCTTCCGGGATCGTCCAGGCGGAGCACCTGGACGTAGGATACGCAGGCCGAACCGTCTGGCAAGACGCCAACTTCGACATCCATCGGGGCGAGTTCGTGGCCGTGATCGGCCCTAACGGCGCCGGGAAGACCACCCTGTTCCGCCTGCTTCTCGGGCTTCACCGTCCGCGGGGAGGCAGCCTGAGGGTGTTCGATTCGTCCCCCCGCCGCGGGAATGCGAAGATCGGCTACGTCCCCCAGCGCCACACAATCGACAATGAGACTCACATCGAAGCCGAGGTCCTCGTCCGCCTGGGCTTCTCAGGGACCCGGTGGGGCCCAAGCCTGTCCTCACGAACGGAGAAGGAGGCTGCCGCGGACGCGCTCCAAGCCGTGGGCGCGGCCGATCTGGCGAACAAGCCCCTCGGCTCCTTGTCCGGCGGTGAGCTGCAGCGGGTGTTCCTCGCGGAGGCCCTTGTGGGCCACCCCGAGCTCCTGCTGCTGGATGAGCCGCTCTCCAATCTCGACCTCCGGCGCAGCCGGGACCTGGTCCATCTGATCCACGGGCTGGTCAAGACCCGGAACGTCGCGACCCTCCTTGTGGCCCACGACATCAATCCCCTCATCCAGTGCCTCGACAAGGTGATCTACATCGCCAACGGCCACGTGGCCACGGGCGCGCCAGAGAAGGTGTTGACTTCGGAGAGCCTCACGGCCCTCTATGGGGTTCCCGTGGAAGTTCTCCGGGACTCGCGGGACAACCTCGTGATCGTGGGCGGAGAAGATCTGCACGGGGAGGAGACTGGATGAGCTTCAGCTGGAACCTCGTCGCGGACCTTCAGGAGATGTGGGCGTATGCGTTCATGCGCAATGCGTTCGAGGCCGGGACCATCATCGCGATCGTCGCGGGGATCGTGGGCTACTTCGTCATCCTGCGTCGCTCCGCGTTTGCGACCCACGCCCTTGGTCACACGGGCTTCTCCGGAGCGGCGGGCGCCATACTCTTCGGAGTGAACCCCATCTACGGCCTCCTCCTCTTCACGACCGCCACGGGGACCGGTTTCGCCCTCCTCGGTCCCCGCGCCGCGCGTCGGGATGTGGAGATCGGGACTGTCCTCGCCTTCGCCCTCGGCGTCGGCCTGCTCTTCCTCAGCCTGTACACCGGATACGCCACGGAAGCCTACTCGATTCTCTTCGGCGAAGTGCTCGGCATCAGCACGGGCGGCGTGGTGTTCACGCTCGAGGCCAGCCTGGCGGTCTTGGCGGTCTTCGCGCTCATCTACCGCCCCCTCCTGTTCGCCTCGCTCGACGAGGACGTGGCGGAGGCGAAGGGAATGCCCATGCTCCTCCTCGGCGTGGTGTTCATGATCCTGCTCGCGGTCACCATCTCGATCGCGGTTCAGGTCATCGGGGTCCTCCTGATCTTCGCCTTGATGGTCACGCCGGCAGCGGCCGCGGTCCGGCTCACCAAGCGGCCACTGTACGCAGTCGTGATCTCGATTCTGGTAGCCCTGTCCGCGACCTGGCTGGGGCTCTTCATCTCTTGGTACGAGCCGTACCCCGTGAGCTTCTTCATCGTGAGCATCACGTTCGGAGTGTACCTAGCCGTCAGGGGCGGTCATGCCCTCTCTGGCAGGCTGGTCCGCCGGAGTCCTGCTTCAGGTAGGACGGTGTCCCCAGCCGAGTAGAGGGAGACAGTTTGTCACGGCCTCGGGGAAGGTGCCCGCCCTCGCGGGCGGGCATGCGGGGGACAGGCAGTGCGGAGAGCGTGGGCTACTACCGGGAAGAGGCCGGGGCGTCAAAGTGCACCGACCCTATGGGTCAAGCGCCCAGGGCAGGATTTGAACCTGCGCGGCCTTGCGGCCAGCGGTTTTCGAGACCGCCGCGATTCCGAGCTTCGCGACCTGGGCAGACGGCGCACAGGAAGGTCAGGTTTCCCATAAGCGTTCCGTCTCGGAGCCCCGGCCTTGCGAGGTCTTAAGGCTGGGGAGGCCGTTCGCATCGCACGATGATCGTCACCGCCGAACTGGTCCAAGCGCGGAAGTCGGAGGCGGTCGATCTTCCGGACTCGGCCACCGGATTCGACTTGCTGCGACGCCTGAACCTGGCGGTGGACGCCCACCTCGTCGTGAGGGGGGACACGCCCATCCCCTTGGACGAGCCCCTCGTCGACCGCGAGCGCATCCGCGTACTCTCCGTCGTCTCCGGAGGCGCCTCCTCCGGGTGACAACGCCGCGATCGCGCTCCTCGGTTCCAAAGCTTTAAGGGTGCCATTCCATTTGCACGGCCCCGCATGGCGTCCGATGAGGCGGACATGCTCCGCACGATGGGATTGCGGAGCGTCGAGGATCTCTTCTCGGACATCCCGCCCGCGGTCCGGATGAGCGGCCTGCCCCTGCCGCCGGGCCTGTCCGAGCAGGAGGTCGTCGCGCGGATCACGGAGATGCTCTCCGCGAACCGGACCATGGCGGACATGCCCACGTTCCTGGGTGCCGGCCTCTACGACCACTTCGTCCCCGCGAGCGTGCGTGCCATCACGTCCCGCGCGGAATTCTACACGTCCTACACCCCGTACCAGCCCGAGGTGAGCCAAGGGATCCTCCAGACCCTCTGGGAGTACCAGAGCATGATCTGCGACCTCACCGGGATGGACGCGGCGAACACGTCCATGTACGACGCGTCGACCGCGTTGGGCGAGGCCGCACGGATGGCGCGGCGAATCCACAACGGCAAGATCTTCCTGGTGCCGCGCGCCCTTCGGTGGCACCGCCGCACGGTCCTCGGGAACTACACGTGGGGCAGCGGGATCCTCGTCAAGGAGGTCGAGTACGACCGCGCGACCGGGATGCTGGACCTCGCGGACTTGAAGCAGCACCTGTCCGAGGACGTGTGCGGGCTCTACGTGGAGAACCCGAACTTCTTCGGGCGGCTCGAGGAGCAGCTCGCGGAGATCCGCACCGCGACGGACGTCCCCCTCGTCGTTGGGATCAACCCCATCGCGCAGGCCGTGGTCAAGAAACCCGCGGACTTTGGCGCGGACATCGTGATCGGCGAGGGCCAAGCCCTCGGGAACGCGGTGAATTTTGGCGGACCGCTCTTGGGGATCTTCGCGTGCCGCCAGGAGCACGTGCGCAAGATGCCCGGCCGGGTCATCGGCCTCACCAAGGACGCGGAAGGCCACCGGGCGTTCTGCATGACCCTCCAGACGCGGGAGCAGCACATTCGCCGCGAGAAGGCGATGAGCAACATCTGCACGAACGAGTCCCTCATGGCCGTCGCCTCCGCCGCGTACATGGCCGTCCTGGGCGCCAACGGACTTCGTCGGGTGGCCGTCGAGTGCATGCGGAAGGCCAAGGATCTCGCCGCGGCGATCCGCGCGATCCCGGGCTTCGAGGCCCCGCTCTTCGAAGGCGCCCACTTCAACGAGTTCACGGTGCGATACCAGGGCGGCTACGAAGCCGTCCACCGCGCGCTCCTCGCGAGGGGGCTCCACGGCGGGATGCAGCATGCGCGCCACCTCCGTGAGCTCCGGGACTTCGCGCTCTTCGCGGTCACAGAGCGGCACACGAAGCACGACCTGGACCGCCTCGTCGAGGCGTTGAGGTCGATCCGATGAAGTTCCGCCAGGCGTTCTACGAGGAGCCGCTCCTCTTCGAGCAACCGTCCGCGGACGCGGAACCCGTCGACCTCACGGGCCTCGTGCCTCCGGGTCTCTAGAGGGACCGGCTCAGCCTGCCGAACCTCCCCGAGCACGAGGTGGTCCGGCACTACACCCGACTATCCCAGATGAATTTCTCGATCGACACGGGCTTCTATCCGCTCGGATCCTGCACGATGAAGTTCAACCCGAAGTACGCGGAGGAGCTCGCCTCCCTGCCCACGGTTGCCCGCGTGCACCCGGACCAGGACGAATCCACGATCCAGGGAGCCCTCCGCCTGATGCACGAGCTCCAGCAGTCCCTTGCCACGATCGCGGGGATGGACGCGGTCACGCTCCAGCCGGCCGCGGGCGCCCAAGGGGAGTTCACCGGGTTGCTCCTCGCCCAGGCGTACAACCACGACAAGGGGGAGCACCGCCAGCAGATCATCGTTCCCGACACAGCGCACGGGACGAACTTTGCGAGCGCGGGCATGGCGGGCTTCGACATCGTGGAGATCGCTTCCGTGGACGGCCGGGTCGACCTGAGCGCGCTCAAGCGCGCGGTCGGGGACAAGACCCTCGCCTTCATGATCACGAATCCGAACACGCTGGGGATCTTCGAGGACCACATCATCGACGTGGCGGACATCGTCCACCAAGTGGGCGGGCTCCTCTACTACGACGGCGCGAACCTGAACGCGATCATGGGGAAGACCTCGCCGGGGCTCATGAACTTCGACATCGTCCACTTCAACCTCCACAAGACGTTCACGACCCCGCACGGCGGCGGCGGCCCGGGCGCGGGTCCCGTCGGTGTCAAGGCGCCCCTGGAACCGTTCCTCCCCGTGCCCGTGGTCACCTTCGACAGCTCCATGTACCACCTGGACTACCACCGCCCCAAATCCATCGGCATGGTCCGCGCCTGGTACGGGAACTTCGCCCTCCTGGTCCGCGCGTACGCATACATCCTGCGGCAGGGAGGGGACGGGCTCACCCGCGCCTCGGAGCGTGCGGTCCTGAATGCGAACTACGTGAAGCATCGGGTCCAGGGAGCCCTCGAGGTGCCCTTCAGCGGCCTCCGCAAGCACGAGTTCGTCGCGAGCGGGGCCAAGCTCGCGGCCAAGGGCGTCAAGACCACGGACGTGGCGAAGCGGCTCATGGACTTCGGCTACCACCCGCCCACGGTGTACTTCCCCCACCTCGTCGAGGAGGCGCTCATGATCGAGCCCACGGAAACGGAGACCCGCGCGACCCTCGACGCGTTCGCCGACACCCTCATCCAGATTACGAAGGAAGATCCTGCGCTCCTGCACTCCGCGCCCCACAACACCGCGGTCTCCCGGGTGGACGAGGTCCAGGCGGCCCGCGACCCGGTCCTGAGCTGGCGCTACCTGAAGGCCCAGCCCAAGTTCTGATCACAGCTCGAACTCGGGCCGATCCAGGTTCTGCAGGAGGATGTAGGCCCAGTCCAGCTTGCGCCGCTTCCGCTCCGGGTCCTCGTCCTTGACGCTGGGATGCTCGAAGTCCCACCCCAGGAGACGGATCTCCTTGGCGCCGAAGTGATCCGCGAGGCACACGGCCCGGTCTCCGTCCGTGAAGCCGCCGAAGTCGAAGAGGCGGCCGGTGGGCCGCGACTGCGTGGTCGCCACGGTGCGGCCGTGAAACCGCGGTGCCCACCTGCGGATCGCGGGTCCGTTGTCACCGTGCCCCAGGATGACGGCCACGGCCCCCTGGGCGTTCGCGCGCACCTGGTCCGGGACGTTCCCGTCGAGGTCCGTGACGAGCACATCGGGGAGGTGGTCCTGGGCCAGCGCGACGGAGGTGGCCTCGTCCGCGGTCACCAGGACGCCCTCCACACGGTCCATCTCGGACGCCAGGGTGGGCCCGTTCCCCGCGACGGTTACGGTTTTGCCCCTGAAGAGCGCCCGCAACTCGCCCGGAGGCACGCGCTTTCCACCGAGGAGCCGGTCGAGTTCGGCCGCCACGGCCTCGTCCTCCGCGGGCGAGAGCCCGAGGTCTTCGACGATCTGAACGTAGAAGGGCTCCCAGTCCTCGAACTCCATGGGTGGGGACCTCGTCGCTCAGTGCCGCCAGCCGTCCTCCATGGGCTGCTCCGCGCGCGTCCGGTACGAGAGGCCCGTCGCGACGACGAGCAGCACCGCGAGGGCGATGCTCAGGTAGATGAGGACGAGGGAAAGGGGCGAGGTGGCCTCGCCCACGATGACCTGGAGGCCCTGGATGGAGGCGAGGACGATGAGCCCCAGGGCGACGAAGGTTCCCGCGACCGCGATCACGTGCCGCGGCACGCGGCCGTGCTTGAAGTACGCCGTGAGCGTCTTTCCTCCCTCGAACACGAGCGCCGCGAGCACGCACCACCAGACGGCCCCCAGGATGAAGGAGAGGGTCTGGAGCAGAAGGTCCGTGCCCGGCGTCTTGCGCGCCAGGTCGAACCCGAAGGCGACCCCCGCGATGACGAGGAAGATCGCGCCCGCGGTGAAGAAGATGGAGACGTCTCCCGAGGCCGCGTTCGCCCGCACGCCTTCGTAGTAGTCGCCCATGGCGCGGTACACGTCGCGGACGCTGTTGAACGGCAATGAGATCAGGATCAGGTACACGCCCGCGAAGATCAGGACCAAGGCGGGTGCGGCGTACGGGTCGAAGAAGTCGATGAGCCCGAACAGGAAGAGAACGAGGCCTAGGGGCGCGATGACCTTGCGGCGGACCTTGGGGTTCCGCATCTGCTTCGAGAACACGTAGTACAGGGATTCCGCGCCCGGGGTCTGCCGGACGAATACCCGACGCACGTGGTCGATTCGGATCCGGGAGCTCAGAATGGGCGCGAACGCCTCGTCCTCGGCCCCGTCGGAGACCAGGAACACCCGGTCCGGGCGCACCTCCTCGAGGACGCGGTCCAGCTGCTGGGTCAGGATGGTGTCCGAGGTCGCACCTACGCGGACGTCCCCGCAGATCGTGGCGATCTCCACGTCGGCGCCCTCCTTGACGAGGCCGTCGAACATGTTGACCGCGGAGAGCATCGCGTTGAGGTCGGAGTCCTCAGGATCCGCGAGGCCGAGCTTCATGGCCGTGGAGAGGTTGTCCTCCCGGCCGATCAGGGGGCCCTTGATCCCGGTCTTGACCCCGATGTCGTCATCCCGGTCCACACACAAGACCAAAGTCTTCATCGGACGATTTCCAAAGTCGCCCGAGGCTATATGTAACTTCTGCAACGGTTCTGAAATGGCCGAGCACTCAGTAGTAGCCCAGACCCTCCTCGATCCGCCCCAGCTCGATGGGCGTGGTCTTGGAGCCCACGACGGCCCCTTTGGAGTTCGCGACCATGCATGCGCCCACGAGCGCGGAACCGTAGTTGGCCGTCGTGATCGCGACGGGCACGTGCAGGATCTCCTTCAGGACCTCCATTTCCCCGGGCCGCGCATGGGGGTGGCAGAGGACACCCTTGTTCGTCGCGACGGCCACCGCGCCCACGGTCCGTACGCCCGCGATCGTGCCTCGGGTCGCAGGGACCCCCAGGGCCCCGGAAATCACCTCGAGGGCATCGTCGTCGTAGCCCGGATGGACCACCGCACCGTGGTCGTTGCAGAGCACGTTGTTGCACACCGCACTCAAGCGGTGGGGAAGCGGGTACACGGGCGTCCCGATCGTCTCGGCCTCGCTCTCCTCGATGAAGGGAGACGTGAGGATGCCATTCGAGTTCATCGCGACCAGGCTGCCGACGACCGTGGAGCCGGCCACCGTGGTCGGGATCGGCCGGACCCCGAGCGCCTCGCCGATCGAATGCACCGCGGGCTTGGGCGTGGCGGGATCCAGGAGCAGGAGGTCCTCGCTCGCGGCGCAGAACACTCCGATGAAAGGGTTGCCATTGACCTCAAGGCGACGCAGCAATCGGGTCCCTCAGTCCTCCGGCAGGGAAACGACGGCGGAACCGTCCTCGAACTTGATTGCCTTGACCCGGACCGAGCGCGGCGGATGCTCGCGGCCGCGGGCCCAGATGAACTCGTTGAGCACGTCGTCAATGAAGATCCGGTCGGGTTTCAGGTGGCGCTTCACGTACTGCCGGATCGCCTTGATCGCCCGGGGCGCGCGGTCCGTCCGGGAGGCCGCCCAGGCCGCGCGCAGGGGGATCACCAGGATCCGTTCCTCTTCTTCTCCCGCCATGGCCTCACATCTTCAGTTTGTTGCGGCGCCAGCTGCGCTTCTTCGGGTGCCGCGTGAACTCGCGCTTGGTTCTCTGCATGACCCACGCCGGCACGCGCCGGTTCGACTTCACGCGGCGCAGGAGCCGGAGCTTCTTCGCGTACGGCTTGTTCTTCGCCACGGTCAGCGCCTCTCAATCTTGATCTCGCGCTTCTTGGGCATCACGCGCTCGAGGATCTGCTTTAGCGTGGCGTCGTCGATCGCCTTCTGTACGCGCCCGCTCTGGGCCAGCGCGATGAGCTGGTTCTCCAGGTTGTCCGCGAGGTCGGGATACGCGAGCTCGATGCGTCCGAGCCGCTCCCGCGCCTCGGGCGTGAGGATCTGACGGAGGATGAGCTGCCGTTGGGCCTGAGCCTGGTCCCGCATCTGCTGCTGGGCCGCGGCCTGGTCCTGGGCCTGCTGGAGTTCCATGAGCTTGCGGCGCCGGATCGCGTCCAGCTCATCGTCGTCCATCGACATAGGCTAGTGCCCTCCGGCGTACTTCATGAGCTCGGGGTTCGACCTGGCCATCTCGAGGAGGATCTCGTGGGCCAGCTTGTCCAAGAGCTTTCGGCCCGCGGCGGTGATCGTGCGTCCCCGCTTTTCCGCCTTGGCGAGGTAGCCGAGGGCCTCCAGCTGCTGCATGGCCTCGCGGGCAACCGACCGCGATCCGCGACGGGGGTGGGCCGGGGCGCTCCCGTCCGCTCGACGGCCGCCGAACTCCGCGGCGAGGCGCGCCGAACCCACGGGTCCCTGGAGGTAGACCTTCCGCAAGACCGCGGCCACACGACGGTACCACCAGTCCCGCTGGACCGGCGCCTTCTCCGTGTGGACGCCCGTCCGGGAGAACTTGGACCACTCCGGCGGCTTGATCTTCGCCTCCTTCTCGAGCTGGTCCTTGAGCCGCTCGATGAGGAGTCCCGGAGGTACATCGTAGACCGTGGTCATGGCGAACACTCGTTGAAGTAGCGCCTTCATAAATCGAGGTCGTATTTGAAGGCTTGCGTGCTCCGGAACGGGAGACCTCTGGGTTGGGTCATCGCCTGCGACGGCGGGCCTCCGGACGCCGCGGCGTCCTCGTGCCGCGGGTCAGCACCGCAGAGCGGTCCAAGCGCAGTCGCATCTCCGAGGTCGCGCGGAAGCCCGCACGTTCGTAGATTCCCTTGCCCTCGTCCGTGGCGTGGAGGATGACCACCTGATGCCCATGGGACTCCGCCCAGCGGACCGCGGCCCGGACGACGAGCGTGGCGTACCCCTTCCCCCGTTCTTCGCGCTCGGTGTACATGGACATCAGGTACGGAGCGCGACCGCCGCGGGTCCAGGGACGAGGCGGCAGGGGCATGAGCCAGAGACCCCCGCTCGACGGGATGCGGCCGTCCTCTCGCTCCACCAAGAACCCGACGAAGCGGCGAGAGTTCAGACGAGTCCGCGCCCACCGTCGGTATGCGCGATCCACCTGGTCGAGCTCCGCGGCGCTCGCGTCCGATATCTCCTCGAACATCTTCCTCCGATGGCGAACAAGGAGGTCGAGATCCTTCGTCGTCGCCTCTCGGACCCGGACCACGATGCCGCGACCTCGGAACGGGACATATAGTTTTGGCCGCCACGGAGCGCTCCCCGCCGCGGAATCTTCATCTAGCTCCGAGCGCGTCCGGCCGCAGATGGAAGGACAGCCGCCGATCCTGGTCGCGGTCACGGGAGCTTCGGGGGCAGCCTACGCCCGGAGGCTCATCGAGGTCCTCGGCAAGCGCGCGGACGTCATCCTCTCCCGGGACGCCGAGACGATCGTCAAATTGGAAACGGGTCTGGCGCCGAAGGAGTTCACGCGAGGCGCACACCGGGTGTACCGCGGGGAGGACCTCGCCGCCGCCCCGGCGTCAGGAAGTCACCGGTTTTCCTCTCTCGTCGTGGTCCCCTGCAGCGGGACGACCGTGGCCAAGATCGCCGGCGGGATTGCGGACAACCTGGTCACGCGTGCCGCTGCGGTCGCACTCAAGGAGAGGCGCACGCTCATCCTCGTTCCGCGAGAGACGCCCGTGAGTGCAATCGCATTGGAGAACCTCCTCAAGCTCGCCAGGCTGGGCGTCGTGGTCCTTCCGGCCTCGCCAGGATTCTACGGCCGGCCTGGGGAGGTCACGGATCTCATCGACTTCGTCGTGGCACGCATCCTAGATCAGCTCGGCGTGGAGCACGATCTCGGGCCGCGGTGGACGGGGCCACCCGATGAGGACTCATAGACGTGCGGAGAGGTCCAAGAGCTCGTCGAACTCTGCGGCGAGGCGTTCGATCTCCGCCTCGGCCAAAATGCCCGGTCCCACGCGGCCGATGACCGTAATCTGGTGGACGAACGCCATGTCGTTCGCCTTCCGGAGGAAGCGGACGACGTCGCCCAGGGACGAGGTCGCGACGATCTGGTCCAAGCCGTCGTAGAGAATCACGCCGCCTTTCCCCGACCGGGTGAGCGGCAGGATCATCTTGAGCCCGGTGGGGTCGAGCCTCTTCGGATCGATCGCACCGGCCACCTGGGCAGTGACCTGGGCGAACTGGACATCCTTGAGGCCGAACTCGAGCCGCAGGCGCTCCGGAGCTGCGTTGGTCACGACCAAGGCGGGCTTCCCTCCCTTGGCCAGGTCCACGAGCCAGTGGAACGCGATCGCAGGGTTGCTCGCCACCAGGAGGTAGCGCTTGCCCGCGTCCAGGCTCCGGAGGCTGCCCCCGCAAGAGGCGCAGGTCATCGTGCGCGCATCCACGCCCTCGGGAATCGTCTGGATCTCGCCGCATGCGGAGCACCGCATGGACACGGACCGAGGCTCGCCGATGGTCTCGAGCCCCGCGACGGGCTTGCGGCAGTTCGAGCACCGCATGAGCCCGCTCGCGCAGCCCAGGTGATACAGGGCGCCGCAGGAGCACGCGTACGTCTTCTCTCCGTCGCGGATCGTGCGGAGGCAGTGCGTGCAGTGCCCGATGGGCTCGGGCGCGGGACCCTCCTCGGTGGCTGCGGAAGGCGTCTCCGTCTCCTCGGTCTCCGGGGCGACGGGCGGTGGCGCCTGCTCGAGCATCTGGAGATAGTACGCTCGCGTGCCGAAGCTCAGGCCGAGGGCGAGGGTCAGCGCGAGGAAGAAGTAGGCCGGGCCGTTAAAGTACACGCGCACCCCGATCGCGAAAAGCGCGGTAGGGATGAAGTAGAAGAGAATGAGGACCAGGATGGCCGCCTTCCCGAGCCAGTGGAGCCACTTCACCTTGTGCACCGCGGGGCGGTAGACGCTCGGGTGGGCCTCCCGGTACGTGTCGTACGCGACCTCCTGGAAGCGAGAGATCAGGTACGCCGCGACGCACATCACGACGAAGAGGACCTGCGGGTTCTCCATGGCGTCGAACGCCGTGTACCGCACGGTGTCCGGAGCCAGGCTCGACGTGTCGTAGGCGCTCGAGTACCACAGGATCTCGCCGCCCGGAGTCCGGATGAGCGTGGGGCTACCCGAGGGCACGTTGAAGTTCGAGAAGCTGATCGTGCCGATCAGGTAGTGCGCGTCGGACTCGAGCACGGGACCTTGGTAGGTGGCGGGTGCGTGGATTGCAAAGTTCGAAATGAAGAAGCCGGAGAGCGGCGTGCCACCGGGTGCCGAGAAGAGCAGGCGGAGGCGAACCTTCTGTCCCAGGTACGAGGTCATGTCCACGCCCATCGGCAGCCACACCCCCTGCGCGGTATTGTTGTAAACCGAAAGGATTCCTCGTCCAAGGGTGGTCCACGTCAGGTTCGTAGTGTCACGGGCTGCTTGTACTTGGAGTTCGTCCCCGGTGGCGACGGCCCCCGTGTAGTTGAACGTAATCCAAGCCGAGGACGCAAAACGCAGATCGAGCGGGATGCCCCCCGCGCCGAGGGTACCGTCCATGACGGCCGGCGCGGCGAACGTCGAGTGCGGCTCGTAGCGGCAGTTCGTCGTCGGCGAAGGACACTGCGTCGAGTTCCCGGCCCATAAGACGGCGGGATGCGTGGCGTCGTAGTAGAGACTCTGCCAGCCCACGGTGGCATTGCCCACCCGACCGGCGAGCTGGAGGGGCCACGAGCCCGCCTGGCGGGCGTCGATGGAGAACACCTGGAACAGGGCTTGCGCGTACGCCTCCGTGGACAAGGGCATGGACACGTCGCCCGTGTTTGTGGCCCCGTTGAAGAGGAACCGGATCTGGAGATCCGCGGTCGAGTTCGCGTTCGACCCAACGATCCCGGTCGTACTCGTGTTGAACCCGTTCACGAGGTCCTTGTCCAGCAGGTTCGCCCGGTCGAGGAGGAAGTAGCCCACCTGGGTGCCGCCCGTCTGGGCGTTCGGGTAGCTCCCCTCGAGGACGTTCTCGAGACGGTCCGTGTAGGCGCGGCCTTCCGGTTCCTGGATCACGCCGTCGTGGTTCCCGTTCGTGGGGTCGCCGCCGTAGACAAACCCCTGAGGGATCTTGGCGTACTCGTCGAACAGGTGGACGAGGTCGGCGCGGAACTCGCGCGCGACGTCGCCGGTGAGCGTCCAGGTGACATGGCCGCCGCCGTTTAGGGCCGTCGTGCCGAAGAGCTCGTAGTCCGCGGTCACGGTCATCTCGCCGGACTGCCCTGCGGCGGGGAGGGCGAAGGACCAGAGGAGGAGGGCTCCGAGAAGCAACGCGAGGGAGGCGAGCGGGGGAGAGCGCATCCTTGGGCGCGGAAGCGGACTCCGGGGGATAAATCCTTCTGTAGCAGGAACCCGACGGGACAGCACCTCCGGAGAAAAGGGTTATTCACCTGACTAGTCGGGGGCTTAACAGCACTCCACCGATGGACCTGGTCGCCGGGACGAGAGCCTCCCGTCGGCCTGTCGTGATTCCCCGCTTTCCTATGCTGGGCCGCGTGGCCCAGCTCCTTCCCCCGCCCGCGTCATTTCCTGCCGGAGGTGTATCATTATCCGGAGAGCGTAGTCGCTTTCGTCTCGCACGCCGCGAAG
>DASQGG010000076.1 GCA_035632695.1 Thermoplasmata archaeon | reverse complement strand
TGAACCGGTTGGCGTATCCGCCTAGGACAGGAGCGCACGCGGTCGCAACGAACGGCGTGTGGCTTAGCGTCACGTTCGGCTGGAGCGTCGTCGGGTACCACACCCACACGCCTAGAGCGGCCAAGGCGCCGATGACCGCGAGTACCACCGCGGCGACGAGGATCCGTTCGCGGCGCGAATCCCGAGGTGCGGGAGGCGCGTTGGGCTGCATCTCTCCACCGATCCCCAATGGGCCTTCCTACGATTGAAAGGTTTCGCCGCCCCGCCATGGGGAGCGTCGACATCCCGCCGACCTTACCGGAACCTTTACGGCAGCCGTGCGCTTCGACAGCCACGTGACCAAGGTCCCGCTGGTCGTCGACTCGAACGAGCCCGAAGACATCCCGGAAAAGCTCCGCGGCTTGGGCGTGGAGTTCGAGGTCAGGAAGATCGCGCCGGGGGACTACGTGCTCGGGCCTGTGGGCATCGAGCGCAAGACGCTGAACGACTTCTTCGCCAGCCTGATCAAGAAGCGGCTCTTCGAGCAGGTCCAGCGCCTGCGAGACGCCTACCCGCAACCGCTCCTGATTCTCGAAGGGGACCTCGCGGAGATCTCCACGTTTCGGCACCCCCAGTCCATCCTGGGCGCGCTCCTTGCCCTGGAGACGACGGAGCACGTGCCCGTGTTGACGACCGCGGACAAAGACCAGACCGCGCTCCTGCTGAGCCTCCTCTGGAGGAAGCAGGACAAGGCCGCGGCGGAGTACGGTCTGCGGCACAAACCCAAGGGGATGAGCCTCGAGCAGCGGCAGCGCTTCCTCGTCGAGGGCTTGCCCAACGTGGGCGAGACGCTCGCGCGGAATCTCCTGGAGCACTTCGGCTCCGTGCAGGCCATCTTCAACGCCTCCGAGGAGGAGCTCAAGAAGGTCGCGAAGATCGGCGACGTCAAGGCCGCGGAGATCGCGCGGCTCGTCCGCACGAGGTACGAAGCGCTGCAGACGCGCCTCGAGGGGGACGAGGAAGACGCCCCCGACGACGAGCCCCTTTGACAATTTCCTTATCTGGCGTTCCCTCGCTTGAACGGTCCGGATGCACTCAACGGGAGAGAGCTCGTGGGGCCACGTGGAACGCTCCGAGCGCGCGCCGTCGGGGTTCCGCGCGCAGCTCGTCCGGGGCTTCCACCTCACCTGGATCAGCCTGCGCGTTCTCGGGAAGGACCCGCAGCTCCTCGTGCTCCCCTTCCTCGCCCTCGTGTTCAGCGGCTTCGTTTGGCTCCTGGTCATCGTGAGCGCCTGGGCCGTCGACTTCCACGTCGCGTCGCCATCGAGCTCGTTCGTGTACCAGGAGGTCTTCGTGGCGTACCTCGTGACGTACGTCCTGTGCACGTACTTCATGGCCGCGATCATCGGCGCCGCGGACGAGCGGATCCAGGGCCGGCGACCCACCGTGTCCGACGGGTTCCGGGCCGCGAACCACTGCTTCCTGCGGCTCGTCGTGTGGAGCCTCTTCGCGGCGACATTCGGCGTGCTCCTGCGGCTTGCGTCCCTGCGGTACGAGCAGGCGGGCCGCCTCCAGGCGCGGATCCTGGGCAATCCATGGCCCATCGCCAGCGTGTTCGTCCTGCCGACCATGGCGATCGAGGACCTCGGCCCCGTGCGGGGATTCCGCCGCAGCCGCCACCTCGTGCGCGAACGATGGGGCTCCCACCCGAGCGGCGTGCTCGGGACCGGTGTGGTCTTCCTCCTCCTCTGGGCCCTGGGATCTCTCCCGTTCCTCTGGGGCATTCTGGGGGACGGTGGCTACCTGGGCATCGGGATCGCGGTCTTCGCATGGCTCGCGCTGATGGCCCTCTGGTCCGTGGTCCACGGGATCCTCGTGACGAGCCTGTACCACTACGCCACGGAGAGCAGCGCGGCGTTCGGCTTCAGTTGGAAGGCGCTCAATCACCCGTGGGTCCGCTAGCCGCAGCGTCCAGGAACGCGGCCACGATGACGTCGTGCGGCGCATCCGTCTTCACGCCGCGCGCGTGGAAGTGGGTCCGCTCCGCGCGGAAGCCCGCCGCGCGTAGGGTGGTCAGGAACCGCTCGAGTTTCGGCGGCGACGCACGCAGGCGTTTCGCCATCTCGTCCGTCGTGACGAAGAAGGGCGGCAGGCCGATTTCCTTCTGGAGCGAATCGAGAAGGCGAGCGCCCGCGGCCGAGGTCCACTCCGAGGGGGCCAGAGAGCGCACGAACGCGGAATCGCCGAGGTCGCCGACCCACAAGGGGCCGATCGCCTCGGGCTCGCGCGGATCCACGCGATGGAACGTCCCCTCGCGGTCCCGAAGGTAGTATCCCGCCTGGGGCCCGGTCTCCTGCAGGCCGTCGAGGACATGGAGGTGGACGCGGAAGAAGTGCTCCGCGGCGAAGGCTAGGAGAGGCCGCACCACCTTGCCGTGGGCCTCCGCGACGCGTTCGATGTACCCGAGCAGGATCCGGAGGCCAATCTCGTGCCCCTGGTCGCACCGCAGCGGATGGGCGATGTACCGGCGCTGACACGCCTTGGGATAGGTCCCGCAGAGGGGCGCCGTGTCCGTCGCGGTAATGCCCAGGCCGGACGGCGTCGGGGCCGCGTGGAACGCATGGCCGAGGAACGGGGTCGGCGGCCCGAACGGGTCGATGTCCACGTAGTCGTACCGCTTCTCCGCCAGATGGGCGCGCAGGTCGCCGTGGAACACGTCGCCGCGGAGGCCGTTCCGCTCCAGGTTCAACCGAATCAGGACCGCGGCGTCGGGGGACATGTCCACGAAGCCGAGCTCGGGCACGCCCGCCTCGAGGCCCATCCGGATGCCCCAGGCGCCCGTGGCGGCGAGGCCGTCCAGAGCCCGCGTCGGCTTGCCCGGCCACCTCGCGAGGAGGATCGCGCTCAGGTCGCGGTTCACGGTCATGGAGGGATTGTAGAACGGGTGGGGGCCCTTGGCCCCGGGTCCCTTGCGCCGCGGCACGTCAGGCACGAGAAGACGCGCGCGGCCCTCGACGACCTCGGTCAGTGCGAAGGGGAAGGACACGGGGTCGGCATGGCGCTCCGCGAGATAGGTCTTCCCGTCAGAGGACCTCGCCCTTCATGAGCTTCACGATCTTGTAGGGCAGGAGATTCCGGTTGACCATGGTCACCTCCAGGATCCGGACGTCGTCCCGGCGCCGGATGTCCTGGAGAAGCGGGTTGCGGGACTTCTTGTGGAGCGTGAGCAGGAGGGGCTTGTCCGCGTCGAGGGCGTCCTTGACGGCCTGGACGAAGTTCGGGCTCTCGACCTCCATCTTCCCGACCTCGTCGATCACGATCACGTCCGCGCTCTCCGTGGCGCGGCGGAGCGCGTTCACGCCGACCTCCTCGAGGGCGCTGATGTCGATACCGTACCGACCGACGAGAATTTTGGACTCGATATCGCGGGACGCGAACACGCGCTTCTCCTTGGTCGTCCAGTCGAGGACGTAGAAGCCCTCGCGGCGATTCCGCTTGACGATGGGCTCCGTGATCATGCCGCCGACCTTCTTTCCGTCGGCCTCGAGCATCTCGACGACCTTGAGCAGGCAGAAGGTCTTCCCCGCCCCGGGGAGGCCCGTGATGCCGATCTTCAGGGACTCACCCATGGGACAAGGCTCCATGTTCCCCATACGCGGCGTTCTATAAAAACCGTCACCGGAGGCGCCGGGCGTGCGGCGGGGTCAGGAGGGGTGCGGCGGCGCGCCCTGCGGGGAGGGCGCCGCGGGTGCGCGCGGCGTGATCACCTCGGGTCGCTGGACCTTGCGGACCATGAGCGTGGGCGTGGACGTCTTCCGGGCGATCTGGTCCTGCATGGGGCCGAACGCGAACTGGGTGAGCCGCCACTCGCTGCTCGCGCCGAGGACGAGGAGGTCGTAGTCCGCGGCCTCCGCGACGACCGTGTCGACGACATTTCGGATGCGGACTATCTTCTCCTCGAAGGGCACGCCGTGCGTGCGGCACATCTCCGCGAGCCGGGCGGAGTACGCCTTCTCCTTCTCCGCCTCGAGGTCGGTCTGGACCACGCTCAGGATTGTGATCGCCGCCTTGTGCTTCTTCGCGAGCAGGATGGCGTACCCAGTCGCGTAGGATACGTGCCACTCGGGCGCGTTCATGACCAAGATGCGGTCGAGTTTCTCCTTGAGGCCCGCCGCCTTGAAGACCACGACGTCGCACGGGGCTTCTTGGACGAACCGGTCGACGTGGGTCCCGAGGATGCGTCCTCTGCGCGACCGGGCGTTCCACCCCGCCACGAGGAGGTCGATCTCCTCGGTGCGGATGTTGTCCAGGATCGCCTCCGTGACCCGGTGGCTCACCTCGACCCGCGCGCGTACGGTCACGCCGGCCTCCTCCGCCCGGCGTCGGAGGCGGCCCAGGGCGACGCGGACCTCGCTCAGGTAGAAGCGATCGATCGCGTCGATCGGCAGGGCCTCGGGGACCTCGACGACGTGCAGCAGGGTCAGCTCGGCCGCCTCCACGCGGGCGACCAGCCCCGCGAAGTCCACGAGCTCCGTCCGCTCGAAGTCCTCGATGGGAAGAAGGATCCGGTACCGCGGCCGCGCGGAGGGGAGGACGGAGCCCATGACCCGGGTGACGCCCGCGACGACCTCCTTCCGCTCGTACGCGTAATGGAAGCCCAGGCCCACGGCGAGCCATGCGAGCGCGATGAACCAGGCCTCCGGCTCGTAGATCCAGAGGCTCAGGGCAATCACGAGCTTCGTCACGATCCCCAGGATGGGGATGATCGGGAACAGCGGGGTGACGAAGTACCGCTTCACCTCGGGCATCGTGCGGCGCAGCACGATGGCCGACCAGTTCACGAGGAGGAACAGCAGGAGGAACATGATGTCCGCGCTCGCGGCCACCGTGTTCAGGTCCAGGGTGAGCGTCATCAGGATGATGATCACTCCGCTGAACGCGATGGCCAGATGCGGGGTCCGCTTCTTGGGATGCAGGCGGCTCAGGGCTCGGGGCAGGGTGCCGTCGCGGCCCATGGCAAATGCCACGCGGCTCGAGGAATAGATGAGGCTGTTCAGCGAGGCGAGCGCGCCCAGGGCGATGCCGAAGACCACGATCGGGAGCCCGTACGGCATGACCCGGGCCGCGATCTCCGCGATCGCGTTGTTGTTCCCGACCACGGTGCCCGCGGCGTTCGTCGTCAGGAGGCAGCCCGGCCCCGGGGTGCAGTTCCCCGCGATCC
>DASQGG010000075.1 GCA_035632695.1 Thermoplasmata archaeon | reverse complement strand
CATCGTGAGGGACTTGGTCGACGTCCCACGCCAGACCATGCTCCGCCGCGTTCCGGAAGATCTCCGCAAGGTCGTAGCGGCGGCGGTCGAGCAGGTGGCTCCGTATCGGAAAGCCGACGTGACACTGGTCATCGAACCGCGGGATGCCGCGCTGTTCGCGAACATTGACACGGTCCAGATTCGGGACGTCTTCGTACACCTCCTGCGGAACGCATTGCAGGCCACGACCCACGGGAGCGTGACGGTCCGGCTCTCGGAATTGCCGAAGTACGTGTTCGTTTCCATCGAGGACACGGGGACGGGCATGTCGGAGGAAGCGCTTCAGCAGCTCTTCCATCCGCTCTACACTTCGGGCTCGAAGGGCGAGGCCCCGCTCCTAGGTCTTGCAGTGAGCCGGAGCATCGTAGCCGCCCACGGCGGAAAGATCGAGGCGACCTCCGAGGTGGGCAAGGGGTCCACCTTCACGGTCATCCTGCCCAGGTTCGAGGGCCGCTGAGCAATTCGTGCTGCTAGGTCTTGCGAAGCGCGGACCTGGCCTGGGACACGCGCCTCAAGCCTTCCTGAAGTCCTTCGGCTCCTTTGCCGATGTTCAGCCGGAAGTGGCCCTCGATTCCGAAACTCTCGCCCGGAGCGATGAATGTGTGGTACTTCTTCAACAGGAGGTCCGCGAGGCGGAGCGTGTCCCCGCCGACGTTGGGGAAGGCGAGATGCGCAACCGGATCGTGCCAGACGAGATCGGGTTCGCTCTCCGCCCATTCCCGGGCCACCTTCCTCCCCGCCTCGATCAGCCGCCGGTTCCGGGCTGCGGTCTTCTTTCGACCGCGGAGCACGGCGAGCGCGATTGCCTCCGAGGGCCCCGCGGGGGTCGAGGAGAGGTAGTCGAGCACGGACTGCAACCGTTGCCGCACGTCGGGGGTTGCACGAATCCAGCCGATCTTAAGACCTCCGGCGCCGTCGTACTTGGAGACGCTCGACGTCACAATCGTGCGTTCGTTGATTCCGCCCATCGTGGGGCTTTCGTGATCGAAGGCAAGTTCACGGAAGATCTCGTCCACCAAGACGTAGAATCCGCGATCTTCCGCGAGATCCGCGATGCGTTGCACTTCGTCCGCGTCCAGGGCAACTCCCGTGGGGTTGTTCAGGTTCGTGAGGGCCAGGAGCCGGAGGTTTGGCGGAAGCGCGGCACGGACCCGATCGGCCGTGAGCTGAAAGCCTTCGCCCTCGTTCCGGACCAACGGGTGCACCGCGGCGCCGAGGCCCCGGGGAATCGCGTCGAGCGGCTGATAGGTCGGATGCTCGACCAGGACGGGATCGCCGGAGTTCAGGAGGGTCGCGAACACCGCGAAATTCGCCTCGCTGGCACCCGCGGTCACGAGGTAGTCGCCCGCGTGACCGCCGTAGAGGCGGGCGAGCTCCGCCCGCAACTCCTCGCTGCCGCCCACGTGGTTCTCCGCAAGGGAGAGGTCCGCGAGTCCGGCGTAGTCGGAGAGGCGCTGTTCGGGCATGTCGCTGCTCGACAGGTCGTAGGTGGCCTTCTGTTGGCCCTCCAAGACCCGGGCCAGCAAGTCGAACCGTTCGAACTGCATGCGCACGCGGAGAGCGCCCAACCCCTTAAGCCCGTGGTGTCCGGAGCCGGGTCAACGCACCACTCCGTGTCCACGTCGTTGAATCTCCGGGCTCCTTGGGACAACCGTTTATACCCCGTGTCCGATTCCAGCCGGAGAGGGGGCAACGCGGTGGACGCTCAGGGCTCGTCCCAGCTAGCTTGGGGATCGATGCGTGCCGCACCGACCTGGTGTGCGACGGGGGTGGACCCGTGAAGGGCACGATGATGGAGTTTCCTCTCACCCTGACCCATATCCTGGACCACGCGGCATCCCTCTTCGGGTCATCCCAGATCGTGTCGCGCCTCCCGGACAAGTCCCTTCACCGCTACACGTACGCGGACTTGAACCGCCGGGCGCGGGCGCTAGCGGAAGCGCTCCAAAAGGCGGGGCTCAAACCGGGAGACCGGGTCGCGACGCTCATGTGGAACGACTACGTCCACCTGGAGGCGTACTTCGGCGTTCCCGCGGCAGGGGGTGTCCTGCATACGGTGAACCTCCGCCTGCATCCGAACGACCTCGCGTACATCCTGAACCACGCCGAGGATCGCTTCCTAGTCATCGACGACACACTCCTCCCGATCCTCGACCGCGTGAAGGACCGCGTGAAGTTCGAACGCGTCTTCGTCGCGCCTCTCACAGGGAAGCCCGTTCCCCCGGCGACGGAGAGCTACGAGGATTTTCTGAAGTCGGCCCCAGGGTCCTTCCAGCCTCCCAAGATCGCGGAAGAGGACGCCGCGGGCCTGTGCTACACCTCGGGTACCACAGGAAGGCCGAAGGGGGTTCTCTATTCCCACCGCGCCCTGGTCCTCCATACCCTGGTCGCCGCGGGCGCCAGGGGCGTCTCCATCTCGGGGTCCGACACCGTGCTCCCGGTCGTGCCTATGTTCCATGTGAACGCCTGGGGCATCCCGTTTACCGCGACGATGGTGGGAGCGAAGCAGGTCCTGCCAGGCCCTCATCTTGACCCGGAGAGCCTCCTCGATCTCTTCGAGCGCGAGAGGGTCACCGCGACCGCGGGCGTCCCGACGATTTGGATGGGCATCCTGGATCTCTTAGACAAGTATCCGAACCGTTGGCACCTCGTGCCAGGCATGCGCATGCTCATCGGAGGCTCCGCGGTCCCCGAGACGCTTATTCGCGGATTCGACCGCCATGACCTGCAGGTGGTCCAGGGCTGGGGGATGACTGAGACCTCCCCGATCGGATCGGTCAGCGTCGTCAAGAAGTCTCTCGACGATAGGCCCGAGAAGGAGCGCTACGAGATCCGCGCCAAGCAAGGTTTCGCGTTGCCCTTCGTCGAGCTCCGGGGCATGGGCGACGGCGGGGAGATACCCTGGGACGGGAAGGCGGTCGGCGAGCTGCAGGTGCGCGGTCCTTGGGTCGCCGCGAGCTACTACCGTATGCCGGAAGCCGCCGACCGCTGGACGGACGACGGTTGGTTCCGTACAGGCGACGTGGCCTCGATCGATCCCGAGGGCTACGTGAAGATTGTAGACCGCACGAAGGACCTGATCAAGTCGGGAGGCGAATGGATCAGTTCCGTTGACCTAGAGAACGCTCTCATGGCCCACCCCGCGGTGAAGGAGGCAGCCGTGATCGCGATGGCGAACGAGAAATGGGGCGAGCGCCCCCTCGCGGTGGTCGTCACCAGGGAAGGGAAGAACGTGACCGCGGACGAGCTCCGCGCGTTCCTGGAGCCTAACTTCGCGAAGTGGTGGCTGCCCGACGCGATCGTCTTCGCGAAGGAAATCCCGCGGACCGCCACGGGCAAGTTCTCGAAGCTCACCCTGCGGGAGCAGTACGCGAACTACCGGCCGCCGCCGAGCGACCTGCCCGCGTAGGATTCGTCCTCAGTCCCCGCCGTGCAGCGGCGGCTCCTTGTTCCAATCCTGAAGCTCCGCCTCATGGGCGCAGTTCGCGTGCATGAAGACCTGCGTTCGCCTTCGCTTGACCTGGACCAAATCGGCGGACCCGTACGGCACGATCTTCTTGCACCAGGCGCAGCGGACCCATCCCGTGGGCCAGGACAGCGCACCGGATCCGGGGTCGGGAGTCACGGACACCACGGGGCCCGGAAGGCGTTCTAGGCTAAAGAGTTCGCACGACTCGGCCGGGAGGGAGCGCCCGCGTTGGGATTTGAACCCAAGTCACCAGGTCCGGAGCCTGGAAGTCTATCCAAACTAGCCTACGCGGGCTCGGCCGGGGGAGACCCGGAGGGACTACTTGAGTCCTTTCCTTGCCGCGGGGCGAGCGGTCACCGCTTGGCGAACTCCGTGTAGCCGCAGCGGCCGCAGGACGCGCGGCCCTCGTGTTGCGCCAGGTACGTCCCTGGGCCGCATTTCGGGCAGCTCTGCCGGGTTCGCTCGAGATGGTTCCCCTCGATCTTGTAGAAGGTGTGCTTGAGGCCCGCGGTCCCCTTGGCGGCCTTCTGCTCCGCCATCACTTGCCCTCCTTCTTCTTGGGTTCCGCTTTCTTGGCCTCCGCCTTCGCTTCCTTCTTCTCCTCGTGCCTCTCCGCAGGCTTCTTCTCTTCGTGTTTCTCGGCGGACTTCTTCTCGTCCTTGGGCGCCGGCTTCTCCTCCTTGTGCTCCGGCTTCGCCTCGGGCTTCGGCGTCTCGGCCTTCGCAGCGGGTTTCTCCGCCTTCGGCGCGGCCTTCCCGCCCTCCTTCTTCTCCTTCACCTCAGGCTCCTTGAGCTTGTTCCGGACGAGGATGTGGGGACGCTCGACGGAGAGGGCCTCCTCCTTGGACTTGTAGATTTTCGCATAGCCGAACGTCTCGGAGCGCCCGAACGAGGACTCGGATCGGTCGACGACGACCGTGTCTTTCGCTGCCTGGAGCTGCTTCGCGAGCTCGGCCCGGATCGCGTCCCGCGTGGGCGTCGACTCCGTCTTGTGGACGGCCTTGAACGTAATCTCGACCCGATTCAGGAGGGGATTCTCCTTCTTCGCCAGGACTTGGAGTTCCATGCAGCCTACCGTTCCATGCGCTTCAGGATGTCCAGGACCCGCGACTTCGCGGCGTGGTCTGCACGCACTACGACGACGCCTTGTCCCGGCATGCCGTAGAGCACGACGCCGGTCTGGGGCGCGAGGGCGATACAGACCAGGGCCAAGAGGTCCTCCTCGCCCTGGACTTCGACGCGTACCCGCTCCTCTGATTTAAAGGCTTCGGACAGGACGCTCCACGCGTCCGCGGTGATCGTGGCGGCCGGGTTCTTCAGGCGCAGGACGCGCGCATGAATCCGGCCGAACGCGTCCCGCAGCTCCGGGTCCTCCTGCCGTTTCGTCTTGAAGTCGACCAGGCAGAGGTCCGGTGTGCGACCGCGCGCGATCAGGTCGAGGGTGCAGAAATCTCCGACCGTAACCACGGGGCTCGCGCCCGCGAGCGCAGGCAGGACGTCGGATCCGTGGACGAGGGGGCCGAGCGGCCACTTCAGGTTCTCTCGGAGGGACTCGGGGAGACGGAGCGATGCGTTCGCGAACTCAGCGAACTCGGAGGGCGAACTTGCCGTTGACATGCAGCCCCATCTTCTTGGCGATCTCGGATCGGGGGTGGTCCACGATGATCACGTACCCTTGCCAGTCCTTGGACGTCTCGCCCCCGCACAGCGGGCACTTGTCCTCGTCCGTGATCGCCGAACAGTTCTTGCAGGCCTTCGGGATTTTTACGACCATGGAGCGTCACCCGCCGCGCTTGCCCTTCTTGCCGCGGCCCTCGGCGCGGGCGCGGTCCTCCTCGATCCAGTCGAGCTTCCCCAGCGAGGGCTGGCGCATCGTGAGCCCGATCTTGGACTCCCGCGGCGCGCGCTCGTTCAGGGAGACCGCGACGATCCGCACGCGGACGCGGTCTCCGACGCGGAGATCGCGTTTGGAGTCCTTCCCGATCAGGCGCTGGCCCTCCTCGTCCACGTCGACGCGGTCGTCCATGACCTGGGAGATGTGCAGGAGCCCGTCCAGGGGGCCGAAGCGGATGAACGCGCCGAACTTGAGGATCTCGACCACGGTGCCTTCGACGACTTCCTGGAGCTGGGGCGCGAACACGAGGGCATCGTACTTCACCCGCTGGTAGACGGCCCCGTCCCCGTGGACGATGCGGCCTTCGCCTTCGGGCTCGATGTTGCTCGCGATCAGGGTGAGGGTCTTGTCCGCCCCGACCTTCCCTTCCAGGGTGGTTCGCGTGAGCTCCTTGGCGACTTTGTCGATGCCTTCGCCCAAACGCTCGGGCGGGATGCGGACAACGTCCTCTCGCTGGACACGTTGGTACATGAGAACCGGCCGGGGTG
>DASQGG010000074.1 GCA_035632695.1 Thermoplasmata archaeon | reverse complement strand
CCCTACCACGCCTCCGACTAGGGTATGGCATACCCTGCCCTTAATGGTGTCGGCAGAAAGCCCGTCCGCTGGTGCATCGGTCCGTGCATTGGGAGGCGCGATCATTGGTGCGCCCCCTTGACAACGTTTAGGCACCGCGTGCAGAAGCGACGGGCAGTCTTGTCCTGGATGATGCGTACGCCACAACGCTCACAACGAGCGACAGCGGGTTCCTTCGCGTGGCTCCGGTGATGCCTCTGGGGCTCCTCAACCGTCTCCGCGACGGGCGGCGTGCGGAGCCTCATTGACCGCTCTCCCTGCGAATCTCCTCCTGCGAGCCCCCCATGCCCACCGGACGGATCCAGATCACGGAACGCTTGGAGACGAAAATCCGGCCGCCTGGGCGTTCGACGATAACCCAGTCGCCCGAATCGAGAACACGACCCACGAGGGTGCGCGCCGCGCCGCCTACCTCGCGGTAGAGAACTTTGAGATCAGTGCCCAGTAGCTTCTCGTCGTTCACATCTTCTTCCACGTCGGCCTCCGCGGCTCGGACTGCGCGCCGGGTCGCTCATTGTCTCCCTCGAACCATGACGTCCCACACCTTAAAAGTCACGGAAGAATGCGTGCGCGGCCGGGCCAGAGGCGCAGGGATCGCACGCATATTCCGGCCGTGTCCGCCAAAAAACATGACTGGGTCCTATAGGAGCTGATACGTGATCGAGCCAGCCGCGGCTCCAGTGGCGCTGGTGATCGAGAGACCTTCGCCGGGTGCGGTGTCCAGGACCGGCGTGGCCGGGCCTCCGCTGTAGGTTACGACGGACGCGGGCCACTGCATCGTGCCCGTTAGATCTCCCGAAGTCGTGCCGGAGAGCTTCAGCGTCCCCGCCGTTGCCAAGCTGAGCTGGTAACCGATGAGTCGCACCCTCTTTCCAGAGACGGCCGACACGATTGTCGTCGTCCCTGCCGAGCCCTGAGCCACCTTCGCGAAGTACACGCCCTGATACAATTCCGTCGTCATGGCTCACCTCGAATCTTCGCGAGTTCCTGTTCGCGATCCGCAAGGAACTGCTTTTCGGCTGCGAGGCGTTTCGCCTCGTCGAGCTGACGTTCCTCCTCCAGGTCCAACTTCCGCTTCGCGATGTACGCGTCGCGGTCGTGCTCGGTCCGAAGGATCCTGAAGTGCCCGTCAGTCTCGAGGGCATAGACATCTTCCTCGCGGTAGATTGGCTCGGGCCAGCCCTTGAGGAAGAGTCGCTGAATGACCTCCGGCTGCCATACCGTGTCGGAGGACCTGACGTACTTCAAGATGCGGCCATCCGGGGCCTCGACGGCCTTGGTCGAGATGACGTCCGTTTTCACAGCATCGCCACCCGCCATGAGGAGCTGCGTCTGTCGGTCGCGCGGACTCGTCGGGACGAACACGGCCCAGGCGAGCACGGGCAATTTCTTCACCCGGTTTTCGATCTCGAGAAGTGACGGCATGTCAGTACCCCTTCTGTAGCTCGTTCCACGGCCGGTACCTTCGACTCTCCAGCCATCGCGCGTTCGCCTCGTGCAAGTCCTCCGGCGGCTCGTCGCGCTGAGGCAGCTTGACGGATGCTTTGACGAGCTGTCCGGTCCGAGGGTGTCGAGTCTCGAATTTCTCGCCACGCGCCACTCCGAGCGCTTTGGCGAGGTTGTCCCGACGCACCTCCGTGATCTCTTTCCTCAGGTCGTGGACCTGCGCCTGCAACGCGCGGGATTCTGCCT
>DASQGG010000073.1 GCA_035632695.1 Thermoplasmata archaeon | reverse complement strand
CGACCCATGGATCCGTTGGCGCCATTCCGTGCGCCGGACGGAAGCCTGCACATCCCGGGCAACGCGTTGACGCCCGAACTCCAGCGCCTGCTCTTCAGCGGAGCCAATCCCCAGCCCTTCCTCAACCTGAGCCGGTACGTGCCCGCCCCCTCTCCCTATCCGACGGCCTATCTCCTCCCCCAGGGGTACGAGACGCCAAACCCGAATGTCTTCGTCCATCCCAGGGCCCAGACAGTCTCGCTGGCCGGAGGGATCGCCCAGTTCATCGGACGGTGGTTCCCCCCGATCGACTGGAGCGCGGCGATGCGCGGAGCGATGGCCTGGTTCTTCGGTCTCTTCACCTGGGACGCGCGGGCGGCGGTCACCGTGGACTCCACAACGGCGAGCACGGTCCCGATCCAGGCCACCTGCACGACGACGCAGACCGCGTCCGCGGGGGACAATGCGGTCCTCGTCCTCCTGAGCGAGCGCGGCACTGTCGCGTACGCGACCGTCACCTACGGCACGATCAGCCTGGCGCTCATAGCGAACACGGCGGTCAACAGCGGGACCAGCGACCGCACGGAGATCTGGTTCTTCCAGGGCGCCGTCCCGACCACGTCCCAGACGATGACTGCGACCCTTTCGGGAGGGAACACGCAGCGGCAGGTGTGTGCCACGGTCCTTCTCGCGGGCGTCTCCACGACAAGCCCCACGACCGGCGGGACCACGGCGACGGGGACCACGACGAATCCGACGATCTCGATCGCCCCGGCGTCCGGCGAGCTCGCGTTCGCGGTCCTTGGCCTCTGGAGCAACGCGGGAGCGTCGCCTCCCACCGCGGTGACAGGCACGGGCGCTGCCGCCACGGATCTGTACGGGGTCGCCGTGGCCTACTGCAGCGGGGGAGGCAGCTCGATCTGCGGAGCCGGGGCCAGTCTCCCCGCGCCCGGGACGGGCATCACCTGGACGGGCTCGGCGAACAATTGGGCCGTGAGCGCGGTCCGCGTGACCCCCGCAGGCTGCGGCACCGGCGGCCAGAACTGCTACCGGATCGGGGCGGGCGGGGCATGGAGCAGCACGTCCAACTGGTCGAGCAGTTCCGGCGGCGGCTCGTGCAGCTGCACCCCGGCGGCGACGGACCAGGTGTTCTTCGACGCGAACGCCTCGGGCACCACGAGCCTCGCCGCGGCGACCACGGTCGCGAGCATCAACATGGCGGGCTTCCCAGGGACCCTCGACACGACCGCGTCCAACTGGGCACTGACAATCAACGGTCCCTTCAGCATCCAAGGGACCTTCCTCGCGCGGACCTCGGCCATCACGGTGACGGGCAACGTGAGCATCCTGACCGCCGCCTCGGTCGTGAACCTGGGCGGGTCCGCCTGGACCGTGAACGGAACATGGACGAACGCGTCCACCTCCGCGTCGTGGAGCGCAGGGACCGGGGTGGTGGTCTTCAACGCAGGCGCCTCGAGGACCATGATCTTCGGCGCCCTCCCGGCCAGCGAGTTCAACAATGTGCAGTTCAACCCGACAGCTCCCGCGACGTTCACGATGGCCACGAACGGCATGCGTTGGGGCGGCACGCTCACCCTGAACAACAATGCGACGATGGCGACGGCAGGCCTCGCACTCACGGGCGGTAACCTCACCGTGAACAACGGCGCGACTCTGAACGCCGGCGGCTCGGCCGTGGGCGTCGCCAACGTGACCATGACGGGCGGCACTTCGGGCACAATCACCCTGACCACGGGCACATGGGCCGTGTCCGGCGCGTGGACCACGAGCGGCGCCGGGTCCACGTTCACCCGCGGGACGTCCACGGTCACCCTCTCGGGCGCGGCCCAGACCGTGACCGTCCTGAACGCGGCCAATGGCTTCTACAACCTCACGGTCTCCGGGACGATCGCCCAAGGCAGCGCGGTCGACGTCACGGGCACGCTGAGCATCACGGGCACCCTCACGACCTCGAACAACACCATCACCGGCGGATCGAACCTGGTCGTCGCGGCGACCGGCACTCTGTCCGCGGGGAGCTCCTCCATCTCCATCGGATCCATGAACACCGCGGCCGCGGGCGCGACGTTCAGCGTCGGGACCTCCACGGTCATCGTCGTCCTTTCCGGCGGCACGATCAACGTCCCCCAGACGCTCTACAACTTCACCGTGAACCCGACCGTCACCACGAATGTCACCTCGAACCTGTCGTGGTCCGGCACTCTGACCCTGACGAGCTCCACGACGACGTTCAGCGGCAATCTCACCTCCTCGGGAACCGGCGCGAACACGCTCTTCGGATCCGCCACGGTGGCAATCACAGGGAACTGGGACACGTCGTCGGTGACCACGGGAGGCTTCACGGCCACGTCGAGCACGGTCACGTTCTCGGGAGCCGCCAAGACGATTCGGGCCGCGGGGTCGCAGTCGTTCGCCGCGGTGAGCATCTCGGGAAGCATCAGCCAGCTGAGCCCGCTGGTCACGGCGGGCGCCTTAAGCGTCACCACCGGAGCCTCCCTGACGACCTCGAACAACGCCCTGTCGGTTCAGGGCGCGCTCACCCTCCTCGGGACCGGCTTCCTGGCGGCAGGAATCTCCACGGTGTCGGTGGGTGGGAACCTCAGCGTGACCGCCGCGACCGCGTACATCACGGCCGGCGCGGGCGTGTGGACCGTGGGCGGATCGTGGACGGACGCCAGCACGTCCGCCTCGTGGAGCTTCCTGGCGGCGATCACGTTCAACGCCGCCACCTCCCAGACGATGACGTTCGGGAACCTGACGCCCGAGTTCGGCGGGAACATCACATTCAACTCGGCCGCAAACACGACGACGTTCACCCTGTCCACCAACCCCCTCCGATGGGGCGGCACCCTCACCGTCCTGGGTGGCACCGGCACGACAACCCTCACCACCGCGAATCTGGGGTTGACCGGCGGTGCCCTGACCATCGGGAACGCCGGCGTCCTCACGGCGAATGCCTCGACCGTGAGCGTGTCCGGTGTCACGATGACGGGAGGCAGCTCGGGCTCGCTGACCCTCACCACGGGCGCCTGGACCGTCACGGGCAGCTGGAACACCTCCGGGGCCGGATCCGCGCTCGCCAGCGGGACATCGACGGTCACGTTCACGGGAACCTCCACGACCCTCACCCTGGCCCCGGCGCAGGCCTTCTACAACCTCACGATCAACGGCACGGTCGCCATCGGATCCACGGTGACCGCGCAGGCGACGCTGACCGTGAACCCGGGGGCGGCCCTGACGAAGACCGGTCAGAGCCTCGCCTTCAACGGCCTCACCGAGAACGGGACGGGGAGCCTCGTCGACGGAACGGTGACCGTGGTCGGCTTGACGATCGCGAACAGCGACCCGACGAACGTGACGACGATCAGCGTCGTCTCCATCTGGAGCGCGAACACGGAGTACAACTGGACCGACTCCTCCACCGTGGGCACGTCGACACTCACATTCACGATTGGCGGCAACGCGAGCGGAAACCGATTCAACGTGTCCAAGAACGGGAGTGCCTTCACGACCGGGATCGTGAACGCCTCGGGCCAGGTCGTGTTCACGATGCTGGGCTCGGACCCCGTCGTCGACGTGCTCGTCCTGTCCCCCTGCGGTAGCACGCGGTACTGGATCGGGGGCACGGGGAATTGGTCCCAGACGGCCCGTTGGGGCTCGGTCTCCGGAGGCGTCGGCGGGTGTCCCATCCCGGCTGCGGGCGACTCCGTGTTCTTCGATGGGAACGCGGGAGGCGGCCTCGTCAGCGTGGACCAGAACGCGATGCTGGGATCACTGGACACGACGGGCTGGACCGGGACCATCGCCGTAGGCACGTACGACTTCGCGGTCAGCGGCAACCTCGTCCTAGCCGCAGGCGTAGTAACGATCGGTGCGTCGACCACGAACGGTCTGACCGCCGGGGGCAATCTCACGCTCTCGGGCTCGGCGGTCCTCGACGGCTCCGGCACAGCGTCCAAGGTCAGCGTCTCGGGGAACGTCATCATCTCGAGCGCAACGGCCTACTTCCGCATGGGGAGCGGCACGTGGTCCTTTGGCGGGGCGTGGACGAACGGCAGCACGTCGGCGAGCTGGGTGGCCGGAACGGGAGCGGTCCTCTTCAGCGCTCCCGCTTCCCAGACCATGACGTTCGCCAACCTCCCGGTGAGCGAGTTCTATAACGTGACCTTCGCGTCCACCGCGGGCACGGGCGCCATCGTGTTCACGATGGCCACGAACCGAATCGCTTGGGGCAACCTGCTCACGATTCAGGACGCCGCGGGCTCGACGACCACGGTGGCCACGGCGAATCTGGGTTTGGCGGGAGGCTCCTTGAACGTCGGGAACGGCGGCATCCTCTCGGCGAACGCCTCTGTGGCCTCCGTCCTCAATGTCACAATGACGGGCGGATCGTCCGGCACGATCACCATGACGACAGGCGCGTGGACCGTCGCCGGAAGCTGGGACACGTCAGGCACGGGTTCCTCCTTCGCCAAGGGAAGCGGCGCGGTCACGATGACGGGCCCGGCTGCCACGGTCAAGACACTCGACGCCGCCCACGGGTTCTACAACCTCACGGTTTCGGGCACGGTCACGCAGGCCGGCGCCATGGACGTGAGCGCGGCCCTCGCGATCACAGGAAGGCTGACGACGGCGGGGAACGATCTGACCGGCGGTTCGGCCCTGACTATTTCGGGCGGCGGCGCCCTCGTCGCGTCCACGTCGTCCGTCTCCGTGGCCGGAGTCACGATGAACGACGCGGCCGCGGACACGCTCTCCCTGACGACGGGGTCGCTCATCGTCTCGGGTCCGTGGGACACGTCCGGCGCCTCGTCCGTGTTCACCGCAGGCACCTCCACGGTGACCCTCACGGCGGCCGCTGGCACCCTCCGGCTAGGCGCGGCGCAGAGCTTTGCGAACCTCGTCCTCACGGGTTCGTACGCCCAGATGTCCGCGCTCACGGCGAGTTCCGTGACCATCTCTTCGGGCGGTCTCGCCAAGGGAACCAACACGCTGACCGTTAACGGAGATCTCATTCTCTCCGGAGGCACCCTGACCTCCGTCTCCGGGGACGTCGCCATCTCGGGGAACGTGGACGTCTCCTCGCCCGCGTCGTACATCGCGTTCGGCAGCGAGGCGTGGCGGGTCTCCGGAGGCTGGACCAACGCCTCCACCTCGGCCTCTTGGTCCGTGGGAACCGGGACCGTGACCTTCGACGCCGGCTCATCGCAGACGATGACGTTCGCGGGGTCGAACCTGTCGGGCCTCGAGTTCAACGCGGTCGTGTTCAACGGCGGCGGGTCGACGGTCACCTTCACCGTGGCGGGTTCCGCCCTCCGAGCGCACTCAATCACAATCCAAGGAGGGCCGGGGACGACGACCCTGGACACGTCGAGTTCGAACGTGTCGATCACGACGGACAGTTTGACCGTTGCCGCGGGCGGGACCCTCCAGGCCCGCGGGAGCGTCGTCACCATGCGGACCATGGACTCGTCTGCGGGCACCTTCCTGGCAGCGACCTCCGTGGTCGTGGTGAACGCCTCCGGCGGCGTCCTCAGGATCCCGCAGGTCCTCCACAGCTTGACCGTGAACCCAGGGATCTCGACGACCTTCGGGTCCAACATCGCATGGTCCGGGATCCTGACCCTGACGGGAGCCACGGTCGCGGTCGGAGGCAACCTGACGGCCTCGGGCGCGGCGGGTCTGACCTTCGGCGGCGCCGTCCTCTCCGTCGCGGGCTCCTGGGACAGTTCGTCCGCGATCATGTTCGGCTCCGCGGGCTCCTCGGTCACCCTCACCGGGGCTGGGCAGACCATCGCTCTGGGCAGCGGCCAGGCGTTCGCGGCCCTGACCATCGCCGGATCCCTCACCCTGACAACCGATCTGAGTGCCGCGACCCTGACGGTGGCCTCCGGGAGTTCGCTCACGAAGACAAACCACGCGATCGCATTCAACGCTTTGACGGTGAACGGCACGATCGTGGACGGACCCGCGATCGTGTCCAACCTGACGGTCACGAACAGTGACGCCACGGCCTTCCTGACGATCTCCGTGTTCACGACCTGGACGGTCGGAGCCGAGTACGCCTGGACACACACCTCGAGCGAGTCCTCCCAGACGATCACGTGGACGATCGGCGGGAACACGGCCCGATTCCTGTACCACGTGACGAAGAACGGGTCCGCGTTCGCCACCGGGACCGTCGACGACTCGGGTCACGTCGTCTTCTCGATGCTCGGGTCGGACCCCGACATGCGGGTGACCGTGTCGGCTCCGCCCGTGCCGGCCTGGTGGCAGTCCTCGTACTTCCTCGCCATTCCTCCTGTCGCATTTCTCATGGTGGTAGCCATGTTCGTGCAACGACGCCGCTGGAGGCCGGCCAAGGCCTTCCTCGTGGATGAACGCGCGCAGCTGCTCAGGGAATTCACCCTGGATCCCTCCTGTGAGGTGACGTACGACCAGGCGCTCCAAGCGGGGGCCCTCGACGCGGTGGACAAGGACGTCCGCGTGTCGAAGTACCACGCCCGCGCCGTCCACGGGGACACGCTCTCCCTGATCATGCTCGCCGTTGGCCCGGCGAACGTTGAGGAGGTCGAGTTCGCTCGCGGAATCCTCGTGAGCATTCAGGACAAGCTGGAGGACCGCGTCAAGCAGCGCCTCGACGAGGCCCGCGCGGAGGAGGCGACGTTGGAAACGGCACACGCCCAAGCGAGCGAGGAGCGAGCGGACCTGCAGGCTCGGGCTCGCGTCTTCGGCGACCTGTTGGACGGTTTCACCGTCGCGCAGAGCAAGCTCGATGCGGATTCTCAGCGACTTCACGGCCTCGATACGGACCTCGGGGAACGGGAGAACCGAGTGGCCCAGGAACGGGCCGTCCTCGATGCGCAGACATCGGAGCTGAACGCCAAGCGGACGGAACTGGAACGCACCGCCTCCGACCTTGCCGCCCGCGAGAGCCAGGCTCAGGAGGCCGACCGAGGCCTCCGGGAACGCGAAGAGCAGCTCTCGCCGCAGGAGACGGCTCTCGGCGAGCGCGAGGCGGGGATTTCTCAGAGGGAGGCGGAGGTCGCGGATCGGCAAGGAGCGTTGGCGTCGGCCCAGACCCAGCTTGCCCGGGACCTCGAGGACTATCGGGTCAAGGCCCAACGGGCGGACGCCCTCCAGGCCGAGCTCGCCGAGGAACGGAAGGCGCTCGATGACCTCAACATCCAGATCGACGAGCGTGAGAGGACCCTTGAAACCAAGACGGCCGCGGTCGACGCGCGCGAGAAGGAAGTCACCGCCAACTCCGAGGCGGTTCAGGCGAAGATCGCCGGTCTCGAACCGCGCGAACAGGATCTCCAGGCGCGCGAGAGCCAGATCGCATCCTCGGAGGCCACCCTCGCCCAAAAGGCAGAGGTCCTCTCGACCCGGGAACAGGAGCTCCGCGCATTGGTCGATAATCTCCATGCCCGCGAGGCGTCGCTCTCCACACGCGCCGAGGAACTCGAGGAGGAACGCAAGGCGCTCGATGAATTGACGCAGTCGAGCGCAGCCGAACGGAGGGCGCTCGAAGCGAAGGAGACCGACCTGGTCGCACGCGAAGCGGACGTCGCACAGCGGACTCAGGATCTGACCGACCTCAAGGAGAACCTTGGGCCCCGCGAAGCGACGCTCCTCCAGAAGGAGGAAGGCCTCGCCGCTCGCGAGAAGGGTCTCGCGGACGAGGAATCGGCGTTCCAGAGTCGACAGGATCTCGTCGCGGCCAAGGCCCTCGAGATCGAGCAGCAGATGGAGACGCTGCGGGAGAGCGAGGCGGCCCTCTCCCAGGAGAAGATCCTCCTACAGGACGGGAAGGGCGCCGTCGAAGCGCAGCGGCAGGAGCTCGAGGCCCGGAAGGCGGACTTCGCTCGAGAGATGCAGCACCACAAGGACGACCTGGCGGCTCAAGGGCGAACCCTCGGGGAGGCCCGCTTGCGCCTGTCCAAGGACGGCGAGGCGTTCGAGGCCCAGCGTCTCGAGAAGAGCCAATGGATCGCCTCCAAGGAAATCGAACTGGAGGCCAAGGAGCAGAGCCTCGCGGACCGGGAGGCCGAGATTCGGGCCCAGGCCGAGGAGAACGCCCGTCGGCTCGCGGAGCTCGCCACGCGGGAGGAGTCCCTCGAGATCGAAGGGGACAAGCTGGACAAGGCACGCGCCGAGTTCGAGACGCGCAAGGCGGAGCTCGGTGCGATGGGGCGCGATCTCGAAGCGAAGACGGCCCGGTTCCGCGAGGAGGAGGCTCGCAAGGGGGAGGAACTCCGGACGTGGCAGGCCACCCTGGAGTCCGAGCAGGCGCTCCTCAAGGAGCAGAAGGAAACGTTCGAGAAGGAGATGCAGGACCTGCGGGAGTCGTGGGCCGGCCGGATGATCCGGATCGAGCAACGGGAGGATGAGCTCCAAGGACGGGAGGGGAAGGTCCAGACCGACATCGAGTGGGTCGCTCGCAACGAGGCCGATCTCACGAAGCGCGAAACGGCGGCCAAGGAGAGCATGAAAGCCGCGGGCGATCTCAAGGCGGAGGGCGAGCGCCTCCGCCTGGAACTCGAGCAGCGGTCGATGGAGATCGAGTCCCGGGAACGGAACCTTCGCGAGGAGGCCGCAGAGCAGTCGGTCATCCTCGAGAAGCGGACGGAAGCTCTCCAGGCCGAGGAGGCGGAACTCGCCGGCCGCAGGGCGCAGTGGGAGCGAGAACTCGCCACCCAGACCCAGAAGATTAAGGATCGGGAGGGCGACCTCCAGACCCGGAACAAGCAGCTGGACGCCCGGGAGGCCGAACTCGCGTCCCGGGAAGCGGTCCTCCTGAGTCAGCAGTCGACCCTGCGGCAGGACGAGGACCGTCTCGCGCGGGAGAGAGCCGACCTCCAGGCCATGGAGAAGCAGGTCGAGTCCAAGCAGCTCGAGCTCGGCCAGGGACGGGAGCGCCTCGACGCAGAGTCCCTGCGCCTCCGGACGGAGGCGGATGCCGTGCGTCAATCCCTCGCCGCGAAGGAGGCCGACCTGACTTCGGAGCGGGAACGCCTCGAGCGCGAGTCCAGCGTCCTCCAGGACAAGCTGGGTGCGAAGGCCAGGGAGATGGCAGCCCGGGAGAAGGACGTGGCCGCTCGCGAGGAAGAACTCCGCGCGGAGGAGCAGGACCTCGACGCACGCACGCGCGAGATCGAGTCCCGGGAGCGGCAGGCGGACGCCCACCAGGCGGAACTCACGGCCCGCGAGGGGGCCTTCACGCAGGGTGAAGCGGAGCAGAAGGCCCGCCACGCCGCGTTCGACGAGACGGTCCGGACGTTCGAGGCGGAGGCCGCGGCCCGTCAGAAGGAATGGAAGGACCTCCAGGCCACCCTGAAGTCCCAGGAACAACAGCTCGCCGCGAGCGCGGAAACCCGCCAGGCGGAGATCCGGAAGCGGATGGAGGATCTCGAGCAGCGCGAGCACAGCCTCAACGCGACGCTCACCCAGGCACAGATCGAGCGAACCCGGCTCGAGGCCCAGGCGAAGGCCCAAGGCACGCGCCAGACCGAGATTGAGGCTGCCGGGGCGCGGAGCGACAAGCGGTTTGTCGAACTCAAGACCATGGAAGAGGAGCTGCTCAAATCGCGCCAGGGATTCGAAGCGGAGAAGGCGGGCTGGTCGAGCCGCAGGAGCGAGGAGCTCAAGCAGCTCGAGGCCACGCGCGACGCAGCCGCAGAGCAGACGCAGCAGTCCGAACGGCTTATCGAGGACGCCCAGCGGCGGACCTACGTCGCCGCGGAGGCCGAGAAGGCAGCCAAGCGTCAGGCCGAGGAGCTCGCCGTCGCGCAGACGGTCTTGGAAAGCCGCCGCGCGGACGCCGAGAAGGCGGAGAAGGCCCAAGAGGCCCAGACGGCCCAGCTTCGGGACGCGTCCCAGCGCCTCGGCGCCAAGGAGCTCGAGCTCGAATCCCGGGCGAAAGAACTCCACGCCCTACAGGCTCGCCTCGCGGAGGCCGAGAAGCGGAGCGCGGAAACCTCGGAGACCCTCAAGGGCCGCAAGGCGTCCCTCGATCAGGAAGCCGAGCGCATCGCGGCCCTAGCCGCACAGTTGGACAAGCGCCAGGCCGAAATCGAAACCCATCACTCCGCGGTCGAGACCAAGCTGGCGGACGTGACGAACCGCGAGCAGGTCCTGTCCACGGAGCTCCAGCGAGCGGACAACCTCATGGAGGATCTCAACCGCAAGGAGGCCGAGCTCCTCGCCCGCGAGAAGGGGCTCACGGGGCATCAGCAGGAACTCGCGAAGCGGGAGCAGATGCTGGCCCTGCGCGATTCCGAACTCCGGGACGGCATGCAAACCCTCGAACGCTTGCGCCGTGACCAGGAGGCCCAGGCCGCTGAAGCGGACGATGACCGACGGCGCGCCGCGGAAGCACGGAAGGAGGGCGAGACCATCCGCTCCGACGCGGAGAAGCTCCGAGCCCAGGCAGACGCCATGCAGGCCGAGGTCGCGAAGAACATGCGGTTCCTCCAGAAGAAGGCGCTCGACGTGCTCGATCGCGAGGAGAAGCTCCGCACGCGCGAAGCCACGATGGACGAGCAGAACCGTCTCCTGGAGTCCCGGGCCCAGATCCTAGAGCAGAAGGACCGAGCCTTCGAGGCCGAGAAGGAGGAGATGGCGACGCGCCTCGAGAAGGCCAAGCTAGAGAACGAGAAGATCAAGGTCCGGCTCGCGGAGGCCGAGAAGGCGTCCAAGAGCACGATCGACATGGACGAATGGAAGCGGGACATCGACAACCGCGTGAAGATCATCCAGAAGAAGGCGCTCGATCTACTCGACCGCGAGGAGAAGCTCCGGAAGAAGGAAGAAGAGCTTCGCGCCCTCGCCGTGCAGCTCGGCGTCGAGGCCAAGGCCTAGTCGTCTCCCGCGACCCCGCAAACGCAGGGACAAAGACCATAGCGACGCGCCCGCTTCCCGGCCACGGTGCGACCGTGGAACAACATGTCCTCGCCACCCAGTTGGGCAATGTGAAGATCGTAACCGACCATGGACGCCTGCGGGAACTCGGATTCACCCGGGCGCGAGCGACCTCGGGCGGCGGAACCCGCATCGAGAAGGAGATCCGGGAGTACTTCGACGGGACGCGGAGGGACCTCCGCAACATCCCCGTGGACCTGACCGATTCCACGCCGTTCGAGCGCCGCGTGTACGAGGCCACCCGGAGGATTCCGTTCGGCAAAGTCGCCACGTACGGCCAGGTTGCCAAGGCGATCGGTCAACCGAATGCACAGCGAGCGGTGGGCCAAGCGCTCGGGAAGAACCCGATCGTCGCGGTCATACCCTGCCACCGCGTGGTGGGCTCCGACAGCCTCGGAGGATTCACGGGAGGCCTGGAGCACAAGAAGCGGCTCCTCCGTCTCGAAGGTGTCCTCAGGTAACCGGCGCTCCGATTCAGCGCGAGGCGGCCTTGACCGCCTGCCCGAAATCCTCGAGGAGATCGTCCGCGTCCTCGAGCCCGACGCTAACACGGACGAGACCCTCCGTGATCCCGCTCGTCTTCCGCTCCTCGTCCGTAAGCGGACCATGGGTCATGGACGCGGGATGCTGCACGAGCGTCTCCATACCGCCAAGGCTCACGGCCAGCGTGGCCACCCGGACGGATTCGACGAACCGCTTCCCTGCGCGATAACCTCCCTTGAGCTCGAAGCTCATCATGGCCCCGAAGCCGTCCATCTGCCTGCGCGCGAGGGCGTGCTGGGGGAACGAGCGGAGCCCGGGATAGTGGACCACCCGCACGGCCGGGTGGTCGTCCAGGAACTCCGCGAGCACCTGCGCATTCGCGTTGTGCTGGCGCATCCGAAGGGGAAGGGACTTCACCCCTCGCCGCACGAGGAATCCTTCGAACGGACCTAGAGAAGGGCCGAGCATTTTGTAGTTGAACCAGACGCGCTCGTACAGCCGAGGCGTGCGGGCGACGAAGGCACCGGCCACGACGTCGCTGTGGCCGCCCAGATACTTGGTCGCGCTGTGCAACACGCCGTCCACGCCCATGCCGAGAGGCCGCTGGTTGATCGGCGTCGCGAACGTGTTGTCCGCGAGGACCGTTGCGCCGACGGAGTGCGCGGCGTTCACCGCCTCGCGGAAATCCGTGATCATCATCGTCGGGTTCGCGGGGCTCTCAATGTAGAGGAGGCGCGACTCCGGTGTCACGGCTTCCTCCCACGCACCGGGGATGCGCGGATCCACGAACGTGGTGCGGACGTGGAACCGAGGGAGCATCCGCGTGAAGATCTCCGTCGTAGCGGTGTACAGGCTCGCGCCGGCCACAACGTGGTCGCCGGCGCCCACGCAGGAGAGAATTGCGGAGGCGATCGCTCCCATCCCGGACCCTGCCACGAGGGCCCGCGATCCGCCTTCCAGATCCGCGAGGACGTCCTCGAGCTCGCGGAGGGTCGGGTTGCCCCATCGCGTGTAGAAACCTTCGGGGGCGGTCGCGCGGGAGAACTCCGCGCCTTGGCGCACGGAATCCAGCGCCCATGTCGAACTCGCGTAGATCGGGGTGACGAGGGGACGGTACCCCTTGCCCCGCCGACCGTGAATCGAACGCGTGGCCGTCCCCCGTTCTCTGCGAGGCATGCGTCTGCGAGCGCCCGTCCTGGGAAATAGGTTTCGCCGAGTTCGTCGTCGCGCTCGCCGTCCGTGCGGTGCCAACGCGTATCAGCGCGCGGCCGGAGAGATTTCGCGGAGTAATACCGGAATCCTCAAAAGGGGAAGGCGTATTCCAAAGCCGCCCGGCCCCCCGAAGGACCGGGCCTCACATCGTTTGGAGGCAGCCAGATGACGCGCGAGGTGGACTACGCACCCAAGCCGATCGACCCGGACTTCATGAACAAGCCCGACGAGTACCCGGAGACGGGCACCCACAACAACCACAAGGTCCTCGGCGAGGGTGTCCAGCGGATGGACGCCAACGGGGCTCCCTACCCGACGAAGCTGGGGATCCACGGGATCCACGTCGCGGTGGACTGGGAAGCCTGCGTGGCGGACGGCGTCTGCATGGACGTCTGCCCCGTCGACGTGTTCGAGTGGCAGTTCGCCCCGGGCAAGAAGGGCACGGGGAACGACAAGGTCATGGAGAAGGGCAGCGACGAGTACAACCAATACCGCACGGACAAGTCGGAACCAATCCGGGAGTCGGACTGCATCGACTGCATGGCGTGCGAGACGGCCTGCCCGACGAAGGCCATCAAGATCAACCCGTGAGCCGAACACGCACAATCGCGCGGATCCCGGCGCGCCCGTTCACCGCTGGAGGCTGTTGGGCAGCGGAGCGCTTATGGGGTCTCTCCCGCGACGGTCTTGTCGCGCGAAACGAGGGAACGCCAGAACCTGCGGAACGGCTCGACCACCACGGAGACCTTCCCGCTCCGGATTCCCAGGAAGACGATTGCGGTGAAGCTCCAATAGGCGGCGTAGGCCATCGATTCCAGAATGGTCGGCGCGTCGCTGTACCCGACGATGCCGCGGAGTAGGTAGCCCAAGGGGTTCTCGGGCCCGGCCGAGAACACGCCGCGCAGGTCGTACACGAGGCCGTTGCCGAACGTCCAGCCGAACGCCGCCTGGTACTCGTGGACCCCGGTCGCAAACAGACCGGCTCCGATCACGACGAGGGCGATGCCCGTGATCTGGAAGAACCGATGGAGCGGGATGCGCCACGACAGGCGCATGATGCCGACGCCGAGGACGCCGGCGATGAGGAGGCCAAGCCCCACGCCGATCGTGGCGTCCGCTGCGGAGGTCTCGGCCCCCGCACCGAACATGAGGAGGGCCGTCTCCACGCCTTCGCGGAAGACCACGAGGAAGGAGAGGGCGACGAGGCCGAGCAGTTGGCTTCCGTCCAAGTAGGAATCGATTCGCTTCTGGACATGTTGGGAGATGCTCTTGGACGCCTTCATCATCCAGAACACCATGGAAGTGAGGACGATCACGGCGAGGACCAGGGCGGTGCCCTCAAACGCGGACTCCGCGTTCCCTTCAAACTCCGCGCCGAGGAGGAACAGTCCGCCCGCGAGGCCCGCGCTCGCGGCGAAAGCGGCCGCGGTGCCGCCGTACACGTAGCGTCGCAGGCCCGGGCGGCCGATCTTGACGAGGTATCCAAGGATGATCCCCACGACGAGCGCGGCCTCCACGCCCTCGCGGAGACCGATGATCACTCCCGGTGCGATACCCGCAGTCGCCACGCCGCACGTCCCCGATGGCCCGGCTCTATAACGCTGTAATATATAACCGTTAGGTCGTCCAAAACCGTTTCCGAACCAACCTAAATTCTCGGGCCGCGCAGGCATCGGGCTAAGCCTGCCGCAAGTACAGTACATATCCTTCCGCCGATGCGGCTATAGGCTTTATGGAGGGTTCGCGCGTTTTGGAGCGCCGAAACCATGGCGAAGGCACTCGAGCTGACCGAGAACGTGGAAATGTACCTGAAGTACATCTTCCTGCTCTCGCAGCAGAACCACGGAGCGGCCCGGACGGGCGAGATCTCCCACTACCTGAAGGTGGCGCCCTCGAGCGTGACGGAAATGCTCGAGCGGCTCCAGAAGGAGAAACTCGTCAAGTACGCGAAGTACCAGGGAGCGTCGTTGACCAAGAAGGGACGGGACATCGCGCAGAAGATCCTACGGCGGCACTGCACGATGGAGTATTTCCTGGTCCACCTCGGCGTCCCCGAGGGAAAGTACCACGACGAGGCCTGCGAGATGGAGCACGTGCTGAGCGAGGACACCACGCGGCGGCTGCAGAAGCAGATCGACTGGCCCGCGACGTGCCCCGACTGCTACGACCTGTCGAGGCTCCACTGCAAGCACCTGGTCGCCAAGCGCTAGAGCCCCTCGTTCATTGAGCCGCTCCGGTATCCGCGGAGGTCCACGGTCACGTAGACGAAGCCCGCGTCCCGCACGGCCCGCAGCGCCTTCTCCGACATGTCCGGGGACGTGAGGCGAGGGATGTCCTCCCGGGGAACCTCGATCCGCGCGATGCCCTCATGGGCCCGCACCCGGACCACGGGAAAACCGAGGCGCCGGAGGGCCTGTTCTGCCGCGTCCACCCGCTGAAGCTTCTCCACGGTGATGACCTCCCCATAGGCGATTCGTGACGAGAGGCAGGCGTTGCTGGGCTTCCCGGCGAAGCTGAGCCCGAGTTCCTTCGCCAGGGCGCGGACCTCGGCCTTCCCCAGCCCGAGGTCGACCAAGGGATGCCAGAACCCCTCCTCGTTCATGGCCTGGATTCCGGGTCGGTAGTCGCCGAGATCCGAGAGGTTGACTCCGTCCGCGATCACCCGGAACCCGAGCTCGTCCGCGAGAGGGCGGAGGTTGCGGCCCAGCTCCTTGCGGCAGAAGTAGCATCGGTTCGTCGGGTTCGCGACGTAGGCTTCGCTCATGAGCTCGGACATCCGGAGGATCCGGAGGGGAATCCCGATCTCCCGCGCCTCCGCGACCGCCTCGTCGAGCTCGTGACGGGAGAGCGATTCCGCGTCCGCGAGGACCGCGATCGCGTCGGGCCCGAGGGCATCCCAGGCCACGCGGGCCACGAGGCCGCTGTCCACGCCTCCGGAGAAGGCGACCAGGATTCTTCCGCGCGCCCGCATGGCGTCGACCATGGCCCGGTACGCCCGGTCGAGATCGACGCTCGAGGCCATTGCGCCCATCGAGTGGTCCAAAGCGCCCGCCGAGATAAAACCCTGCGCACGGGCAAATGGTCATGGGACGAGTCGGCATCCCCCATGCGTGGGGCCGGACCGCCTCGAGTGCACCGCGTGCGCGAAACGCTTCGAGGTCCGCCTCCGGAACCTCTGCGACTGCGGCGCGCCGCTCTTCGCGAGGTACGACCTCGCCGCGGTGGACCGGAAGGACCTCACGCCCCGGAGGGATCTCTGGCGCTACGCTCCGCTGCTGCCCCTCGCGGGCCGCGAGGTCCGGTCGCGCGGCGAGGGCGGTACTCCGTTGGTCCGACTCGAAAGGATTGGCTCGGGCGGACGGGTCGCCCGCCTCAAGGTCGGCGCGCTCTACGTGAAGGACGAGGGATGCAATCCCACGAACACCTTCAAGGCGCGCGGGATGGCGGTTGCGGTTCCTATGGCCATGTCCCTCGGGGCGGAGCGCGTGGTCGCCCCCACCGCGGGCAACGCGGGAGCGGCCCTCGCCCTGTATGCGGCAACCTACGGGCTCGAGGCGACCGTGCTCACGACACCCGACGCGCCCCCGGAGGCGGTCCGGGATGCCGTGGGTCACGGGGCGAAGGTGGCCTGCGTCTCCGGGGACATTACGCGGGCGGGACGCCTCGCCCAGGAGGTCGCGACCGCGACAGGAGCCTTCAACCTCGCGACCCTGCGGGAGCCCTATCGCGTGGAGGGCAAGAAGACGATACTCTATGAGATCTGGGAGGACCTGGGCGGGATGCCCGACTGGATCCTCTTCCCCACGGGAGGCGGCACGGGGATCGCCGGGATCTGGAAAGCGCTCCAGGAACTCCGCGAGCTGGGCTGGTACGAGGGCCCGTGGCCTCGCCTCGGAGTCGTGCAAACCGAGGGATGCGCACCGCTCGTGAGGGCCTGGAGACAGGGCAAGGAGTCCGCAGAGCCGTGGTCGGACCCGAAAACGCGGGCCGCCGGGCTTCGCGTTCCCGCGACCCTCGCGGACCGACTCGTCCTTCGCGCGATCCGGGACACGAACGGCGTTGGCGTGACGGTGACCGAGGAGGCGATGACCCTGGCCGCCGTGAACCTAGCAGTCCTGGAGGGCGTGTCGGCGTGTCTCGAAGGTGCCGCGACGCTCGCGGGACTCCGCCGACTCCACGATGAAGGCGTGATCACGTCCAAGGATCGCGTCGTCCTGGTGAACACGGGATCGGCGCGCGGATCGGATGAGCCGATGCCTCAAATCCCGACCGTGGCCACGGCCCAGGAAGCCGCCGAGACGCTGGGTCTCACCTGGCAAGCTTCTTGACTTCCTCGAGGACCTTCTTGGAGTCGGGAGGCACCTTGGCGTCCTCCGTCACCCACTTGTACCGCACAACCCCGTTCTTGTCGAGGACGAACACGGACCGCTTGGAGACCCCCAGGTAATCCCCGAGTTTGTCGTAGAGGACGCCGTACGACTTGCTCACGGTCTTGTTCCAGTCGCTGAGCAGCGGGTAGTTCCCGTTGTTCGCGGCCCGGAAGGCCTTGTGGCTCGCGGCGCTGTCCGTGCTGATCCCGAAGACCTTGGCACCGTGGGCCTGCAGGTCGCCCATGGAGTCCCGCATCGCGCAGAGCTGGCCCGTGCACACGCCCGTGAAGTCGAACACGTAGAAGGACAGGACCACGGGGCCCTGGCCCAACTCCCTGGAGAGCGTGACGGACTTTCCCTCGTCGCTAGGCATCGTGAAATCGGGGGCCTTCTGTCCAACCTCGACCATGACGAATCCCAACCGAATTGGCCGAGGGACTGGCCTCCCTTAATCCTTTCGTTTTCCTGCGACGAACCGGGGACGCCGACGCGCTTCCCCATCCCCTCGTTTTCGGTCGGCCGAAAGATTTCCCTCCGGGAGACGTGCCCCGGTTGTCGTCGACGCGAATGCGAAACGTATAACTAGGGACGAGAGCGAATCACCGGGCTACCAAGCTACGAGGACCCAACCCGCTAGATGCGACAGCTCCTGAAAGCTGTGGGGGATCACATGGCGAAGATCGTGCTCGCCGCGGACTACACACTGATGACCGACTACCGAGGCGTGCCGCTGGCCACCTTCTTCAGCTGCATCCCCACGGACTACTGGCACTCCCGCCTCGTGTACCGGATCCTCGCGGACCCGCCGAAGCTGGATGGGAACGGCACGCCCATCCGCGCGCCTTACGGGCTCCGGAAGATCGAGGCCGGGCTCGTGAAGACGTACGGCCGCGACCAGGTCGTGATCGCACCGCCCCAGATGATCGAGCGGTACATCCAGGAGGACACGGAGGTCGTCGGGCTCCACACGATGGACCCCCTCGGTCTAGGCCCCGTGAGCATGTCGTTCACCATGGGCGGCGTCCTGACTCCGTACACGAAGGCCAAGTTCCTCGAACTCGCCGCGAAGAGCCAGAAGCCCAACCGGAAGTACAAGGTCATCCTGGGCGGGCCCGGCGCATGGCAGTTCGACAACCGGCCCGGCATTCAGGAGAAGCTCGGAATCGACCATGTCGTCTACGGGGAGTGCGACCATTTCATCGGCGACATCTTCGAGCAGGTCCGCACGGGCACCGCGCCTCCCGTGATGCGATTCAACAACCGAACCGCACCCCGGGTCGAGGAGGTCCCGAAGATCCTCGGACCCACGATGCACAACATGGTCGAAGTCATGCGCGGCTGCGGCCGCGGCTGCGAGTTCTGCGAGGTCACGCTCCGCCGCCCGAGGTACTTCCCCCTGGAGTTCATCGCAGACGAGATCGCCCAGGTCACCCGGGCGCCCGGCGGCGATTCGATCCAACTCCATTCGGACGACATCTTCCTGTACCGGCTGGAGAACTGGAAGACGTTCGAGCCCAACGAGGACGCGGTCAAGGGCCTGTTCCAGCACGTGATGAGCCAGCCGGGAGTGACGCACTGCTACCCGACCCACGGGACCGTGAGCGCCGCGGTGACGAACCCGGGCCTCATCCAGGACCTCTCCGAAATCGTCCACGCAGGGCCCGACAAGTGGATCGGGATCCAGAGCGGCATCGAGACGGGGAGTCCCAAGCTCTCCAAGGCCGTGCTGAACCGCAAGGCCGCACCGTTCACCGCGGAGGAGTGGCCCGACATCGTCGTGCAGGGCACGGAGATCCTGAACCGCAACTACTGGTTCCCCGCGTACACGATCATCATGGGCCTCCCGGGCGAGACCCCGGAGGACGCCTGGATGACCGTGGACCTGATCGACCGCATGGAGCAAATCCCGAACGCGCACTTCGTGACCGCTCCGCTCACGTTCGTGCCCATCGGCGCCCTCCGCGGCGAGGAGTTCTACAGCATCCACGACATGATCGACGAGGCCCGGTTCAACATCGCGTACCGGGCGTGGCGCCACGAGGTCTTGGAGATGGACTCCCTCCTGTGGGACCTCACGAAGCTCCCGCTGCCGCTGCGCGCCATGGTCGTGGCCACGGGCCGGGTCGGGGGACGGTACATCCTCCAGATCATGCGGCGGTACGGCGAGGACCGCGGCTTCCGCATTCGCCAGCCCGCGAAGACGCGGCGGCAGGCGGAAGGCCACACGATCAGCTTCCCGGCGGCATGAGCCACGCGCCGGAGCCTCTGCCACGCGCACCCGGATCCCCGGGCACCGAACGGCGATGACGTGCCGTGGTTCGTGGACCGCAAGTCCCCATGACGGAGCCGCGGAACCCTTATCGGGTCCGTCACCCCTGCGGGGGTCGGGTGCATGGAGGAAGTCGAGAAGGCGCTCTTCCCCGTAGGCGCGGGCACCGCGGCGGGCGGGCTCGAGTTGCGGTGCGTGGTGTTCGCACACCTCGAGGACCGCCTCGTGATCATCCGCCAGCACAAGGACCCCGTGTTCGGGGACGCGTGGACCCTGCCGGGAGGCACACTCGACTACGGGGTGCACCCGCGGCTATGCGCGACGCGCCTCCTGAAGACGCAGACCGGCGAGACGCCCAAGACGATCCGGCTCATCGGCGTGCGGTCCGCGATGGAGGGCGACTGGGTGCTCACGTTCGAGTTCGAGGCCCAGATGCCCGAGGAGGCTTCCTTGCAGAAGGGCAGCCACGCGGTACGCACGGAGCCGATCGATGCGGCCCTCCCGGAGGACCTGCATCCGTGGTCCCGATCCGAGCTCGAGATGTACAAGGTCCTGCGACTCGTCAAGGCGTCCCACGGGACGCCCAAGTGAGCCATCACCCCGAGTCGGCGACCCAATTCAGGTACTGTCGCGCCTTCGCCTCGGCGCCGTCCTCTCCCAGGATCGAAGGCAGCGTCTTCGAGCGCAGGAGATCCACAATCTTCTCGAGGTCCTGCTGCGTGAGGGCGTTCGGGTCGGCGTGCACGTCGCGGACGCGCTTGCGGAGCATGGCGAGGGCCATGTCCCCCCAGATGGACCGCATGTCCTCTGCGATGCGCTCGTACGCCGCCTGCACGCCCACGCGGATCACGCCTCGGTCGCCATCGTGTGCGCGCTCAGCCACGCGCTGTACGCGATGAAGAAGAGCACGAGCAGGGCGACGATCTGGAACGTGTCGGAGACCATGGGGTCCAGACCCAGCACGCGCGACGCCGCGCTCACGCCTAGTGCGATCCCGACCGCCGCGAGCCCGACGCTCAGGCGGTACAGCAGGCCGCCGTGCATCATCCGCACGCCCTTGTGCGCCACGAGGAAGACCCCGAGGACGCCGCAGAGGATGCTCAGGATGAGCACGACGAAACTCTCGTCCAACGCAATCATGTCATCGCCGGCCCGGGCGATGCTGGGGTCGCGGGCCTTAAGGCTAGGCCCTTCAGTCTCATTCCTGAGAATCGTCACTCGGTCGCCGCATCGAGCCGGGCCGTGACCGTCTGGCCGCCGACCTGCTCGAAGCCGAAGGCCCGATACAGGCGGATCGCGGGCTCGTTGCCCTCGGTCACGTACAGGGCCCACCGCGGCTCCTCGAGGGCGACAAGGCGCGTGGACGCCGCGGATAGGAGGGCGCGCGCGACGCCCTGACGCCTCCGGTCAGGCACCACGCCGAGCTCCGCCACCAGGGGCCCTTCCATCCAATAGGCAACGAGGATGGCTCCCGTGAGACGCTCGCCCTCGAGGGCGACGAACGAAGCTTCCGGCATGAAGCGACCCGTTCCGCCCCGGAGGATCCCCGTCACGAATTCGCGCCAGTACTCCACGGAACCCACGTGCAACCCGTAGGCCTGCTCCATGTGGCCCTCGTAGACGTCCCGGAAGAACGTCGCGAGTTTCGGGACCTCGCCTTCCTCCGGCGGCTTGAGCGTCGGGCCCGGGCCCGGCAGGCGGCGGGTGGCGCCCTCCATGCGCATCCGCGAGAAGACGCGCCGGAAACCGAGGGATTCGAAGTCTCTCTGGTAGGCATCCTCGAAGGAGGCAGTGATCGCGCCGTTGCCCTGCGTTCGGAGCAGGTCGATGGCCTTGATGATCGCGGCGCTCCCGTCGCGGCGGTGGGCGGGGTCCATGGAGAATCCCGTGATCGTCCCCGGGAGGAGGCGCATCGCGCCGACGATTGCGTCGCCTTCGCGGACCGCGAAGTGCGTGCGCTGCTCCTCCGTCGGAAGGGTGAGGTAGCGGTCGACGTGGGCCGCGACGGACCGGGTGGGGAGGTTCGTGCGACCCGCGACGAAGACGCTCCAGTAGGCGTGGGCGTCGGGGGACCTCAGCGGCTCGATCCCGAGGGGAGGCATCGCACGTGCGAACCGAGGGGGCGACTTGAACCTTTCCAACGGGCCGAAATTTTATCCCGTGACGGGCCTTGTCTCTAGCCGATGGACTTCGAGCCGACCGAGACCCAGGCGATGACCCGGAAGATGGTCCGGGACTTCGTGGAACGCGATGTGATCCCGGAGTCGATGCGGTACGACGAGAGCCAAGAATTCCCGGACCCCTGGGCGAAGAAGATGGGGGAGCTGGGGCTCCTGGGGATCTTCGTCCCCGAGAAGTACGGCGGCTCGGGCCTCGACACCGTCTGCTACGCGATCGCGATCGAAGAACTCGCGCGCGGCGACGCGAGTGCGTCCGTGATCGCCGCGGTCTGCAACGGCCTCGCCTGCGAGCCGATCCTCCGGTGGGGCACGGAGGCGCAGAAGCTGGAGTACCTCGTGCCCCTCGCGCGCGGCGAGTGGATCGGGGCATACGGGCTGACGGAGCCGGGGAGCGGCTCGGACGCCGCGGCCATGCGGACGACGGCCAAGCTCGTGGGGGACGAGTGGGAGCTGAACGGGTCCAAGGCGCTGATCACGAACGCGCTCAAGGCCAAGGTCCTCGTGGCCTACGCCCGCACCGGCGACAAGAAGTACGACATCTCCTGCTTCATCGTGCCCACGGATTCGCCGGGGTTCCACCTGGAGAAGAAGGAGAACAAGATGGGGATCCGGGCGAGCGACACGATGCTCATCGCGTTCGACCACATGCGGATCCCCAAGGAGAACCTCCTGGGCCAAGAGGGAAAGGGGTTCAACATCGCCCTGGCCACCCTGGACGGGGGCCGGATCGGTATCGCAGCCCAGGCGCTCGGGATCGCCCAGCGCGCCCTCGAGGAGTCCCTGAAGTACGCGAAGGACCGCGAAGCCTTCGGCCAGAAGATCGCGGAGTTCCAGGCGATCCAGTGGAAGCTGGCGGACATGGCCACGGAGATCGAGGCGGCGCGTCTCCTGACGTACAAAGTGGCTTGGCTCAAGGAGAAGGGCCGACGGCACACGTACGAATCGAGTGTCGCGAAGCTCTTCGCGTCCGAGGCGGCGCATCGCGCCGTCGACGCCGCCGTGCAGATCCACGGCGGGTATGGCTTCATCAAGGACTATGTCGTCGAGAAGCTGTACCGTGACCAGCGGATCACGGAGCTCTATGAGGGCACATCGGAAGTCCAGCGCATGGTCATCGCGCGTGCAGTTCTTGGGAAGTGAGCACGGAAGAGCCCATCGGGAATGGTACCGGCTTCTGGCCGAGTACTACGACCACCTCTACGATCCGCGGCGGATTGCGTGGGCCTATCCCTTCCTGCAGGACCTGCTCCGGCACCGAGGCCCGATCTCCGGCGTGCTCGACGTTACCTGCGGGACCTTTGCACTCGCCGTGGCCCTCAGAGAATGAACCCCGGTCGGGCGTCAAGTCACACAGTGCGGGACGCCGTCTCGGCCGGCGTGCATTGGCGCCTGCGGGTTTCGCCCATGGCGCAATTGTGCCCACGGGCGCGAACCCTTTATGGTCGCGCGCGGCCTCCCGGGGCTCGATGCCCACCCGCGTCCTGTACATGGAGACCCGGAAGGGCCAGGAGCCGGACCCCTGCTATCTGCGCGAGTTCGACGCGACGGTCACGGAACGGGGTCCCGACTACGTGGTCCTCGACCAGACCGCGTTCTACGCGGAAGGAGGCGGTCAGCCGGACGATCACGGCATCCTGCGGTGGTCCGGCGGTGAAGCCAATGTCCTCCGGGTCACGAAGGAGAAGGGGGTCGTGAAGCACCATGTGGACCGGATGCCCGCGGCCGACTCGGTGCACGGGGTCATCGATTGGGATCGGCGGTACAAGCACATGCGGATGCACACGTCCCAGCACATCATGTCCGGGCTCGTGTTCCGCATCTACGCGGCGCGGACCGTGGGCAACCAGATCCACGCGGACTTCAGCCGGGTCGACTTCCAACCCGCGAACTTCACGGCGCAGGACCTCCAGCGGATCGAGGACGAGTGCAACCGGGTCGCCGAGGCCGCCATGGACGTGCGGATCTTCGAGGAGGACCGGGTCGCCGTGGCGAACCGCGTCGAGGACCGGGCCCTGCTCGACCTAATCCCCCAGAGCATCCGCCGGCTCCGGATCATCGAGGTCGGGAGCGCGGACTACTGTCCCTGCGGCGGTACCCACCTCAAGAACACCAAGGAGATCGGCCGCGTGCACGTGTTGGAGAAGCGATCCAAGGGCAAGGAGACGGACCGCATCTCCTACGACCTCCGGCCCGCCTGAAGGGAGGGATGCCGGGTGCACCGATGCCGCAACAGACCGTATCAACCCCGTGCCGGGTGAGGAGCGTGGCGATCCGGTTGAAGGTGGGCATCGTCGGCGTGGGCAAGCTCGGCGGCGAGATCGCCTTCGCCGTCGCCCGCGACGGCACGTGGGATGACATCGTCCTCTATGACGTCGTTGGGGACCTGGCGTGGGCTCAGGCCGAGGACATCCGGAGCGGGATCGCGGAACGATCCGACACCGTCGTGCGCGCGGGAACCCTGGAGGACCTGGCGGATTCCCAGGTCGTGCTCCTCGTCGCGGGGCAGGGCCGTAAGCCCGGGATGACGCGGCTCGACCTGCTCCACGCGAACGCGCCCCTCGTGCGGGACCTGAGCCGGCAGATCGTGAAGGTGGCGCCCCACGCCACCCTCGTGGTCCTGACGAACCCGGTCGACGTCCTCACCACGATCGCCTGGGAGGCCTCCGGGCTGGCGCGCGACCGCGTCCTCGGCTCGGGCGCTCTCCTCGACTCCGTGCGACTCCGGTGCATCCTCGCGGACCGCTTCAAGGTGAGGCCCTCCCAGGTCGAGGCCTTCGTCCTCGGCGAACACGGCGAGCGCGCCGTGCCCCTGTACAGCCGCGTGCGCATCCAAGGGAGGTCCGTGGAGCTGAGTCCCGCGGACAAGGCCGCCATCTTGGAGGAGCTCCGCGGTCTCAGCACGAAGATCATCCAGGGGAAGGGCGGGACCGCCTACGGTCCGGCCGGCGCGACGGCGAGCCTCCTCCATGCGTTGGTGTCCCCGCGCCCGTCCACGGCTCCCGCCTCGGTGGTCCTCCATGGGGAATATGGGGTCCAAGATCTCGCGCTCGGCGTTCCCGCCGTCGTCGGCAAAGGCCACTTGCTCCGGGTCGAGGAGTGGCCCCTGCCGCCCGAAGAGCAACAAGCCCTCGACGCCGCAGCGCACGACCTCGGCGAGTTCGCGCAGGACGCGAGCGTCCTGCTCGGCCTGGCCGTGCGCCACACGACCCTGGACCGGTTCGGGAAGCCCGCGGCTCGTTGACCGCCGCGGCACCCGATCAGAGGTCGACGGCGCGCGTCCCGTCCCACACCTTCCGCGTGCCCTTCTCCGCCGCGGGCAACAGCAGGTCGCGGTGCGACTTCGTCGGGATGATGAAGAACTCCTCGGTCTTCCCGGACTCCGCGACCAGGACGAGCTTCACCTTGCCGCCCTCCATGGGCTCGCCCGTTTCCGGATGCAGGTAGCGGTACCGCACGTAGCGTCCGCGGTCAAGGAGGGCGCGGACCTCGATCTCGCCCTTCTTCGTCTTCGTGAGGACCTCCTCGGGGAACATCGCCATGGGACACCGCGGATCGGGGAAGGCCGTCGGGCGACAAGAAGGCGCGGGATAAAAATCAACCTTAAACAAGGTTGATTCGAAATCGCGAAAGTTTCAAATGCCGCTCCGGGGCTCCGACCCCGAGGGATGTCTTGACCAACTACGCCGATATCGCGGTCCGCGGTTCCGTCCAGAACGTCCAACAGCTCGTGCAGGGCGCCTTCGTCGCGAACCGGTTCGCCGTGTCGTGGGCGGGCGCCTTGAAAGGGAAGGCGGAGAAAGGCAGCCGGGGGATGAACCTCGCCCTCGGCGCGCTCGCGCAGTACTACGCGGTTGACTTCGAGATCTACCCGGGCCCGGACAGCGCGGTCCTCCGCCTGTACCAAGCGAACTCGGGCTGGGCGGGTGGGATGATCGGGGCCCATCGCGTGAAGAAGCAGTTCGAGGAGCTCCACAACCTCCTGGTGACCTGGTTCCAGCAGCAGGGCGTGCTCACGGGGAGCGTCAAGGCGAAGACCTGAGGGCGCCCCGCTCATCGCGCCGGTCGGACGAAGATCGCCCGGCCCGCGACCTCGATCCGCTCGATCTTGTAGTAGGGGAGGCGCCCCTCGCTCGCCGTGGTGAAGTACCTGCGCTCGAGGTCCACGATGTCGGAGCCGCGGATGACCCGCGCGCCCTCGGGCCGCATGCGATCCCGGTACCAGAGGACCGCTTCCCCGAGACGATCGGGAGAGCGCCAACGCAGCTCGTTGAGGACCTCGCGGGCCGTCGGCGCCATGGAGGCGGGAACGCGACACCTCCCCAAAACCCTTATCGGGTGAGCCCGTTCCTGCTCCGATGGAGTATCCCCCGCGCATCCGCGCCCTCCTGGACCGAGCGAAGGCGGACCAAGGGGACACGGTCCGCGTTGGGGCGCGGCGCGAATCGTACGAGGGCGTCCTCATGCCCCACACCTCGTTCAGCGGCGAGGACATCCTCACCCTGAAGCTCGGCAGCGGCTACAACATCGGGATCGCGGCGGAGGACGTCGAAGCCGTCGAGGTCATCGCGAAGCACGCACCCCACGAGGTGGAACGGCGCCTGCCGCCCGCCTCGGCGGCGAAGCCGACCGTCGCGGTCCTGGGGACGGGCGGCACGATCGCCTCCTACGTGGACTATCGGACCGGCGCCGTCCACCCGGCCGTCACGGCGGAGGAACTCGTCTTCTCGGTGCCGGAACTCCTCGACGTCTGCAACGTCAAGGCGCGCGTGATCTACAGCATCTACAGCGAGGACCTGAAGCCCGAGAACTGGCAGCACCTGGCCGAGGAGACCGCGAAGGAGCTGAACGCGGGTGCGGCGGGCATCCTGATCCCCCACGGCACGGACACGCTCCACTTCACGGCGGCGGCCCTCGCCTTCATGCTCCGGGACCTGACCGGCCCCGTGGTCGTCGTCGGCTCCCAGCGCTCCTCGGACCGGCCGTCCTCCGACGCGGCGTCCAACCTCCTGTGCGGGGCGCGGGTAGCGACCGCGGCGTTCGGCGAGGTCGTCGGCGTGATGCACGCGGAGACGTCCGACTCGTTCGACTGGATCCACCGAGGCACCAAGGTGCGGAAGATGCATGCGTCGCGGCGGGACGCCTTCCGCTCCATGAACGCGACCCCCCTGGGCACGGTCCGCCCGGAGGGCCCCGTCGACATCACGGAGCCCGTCCAGCCGCGGGCCAAAGGGCCCGTGACCGTGGACAGCAAGCTCGACCTCGACGTTGCGCTCGTCCACTTCTATCCGGGGATGAAGACCGCGGTCCTCGAGAACTGTCTGAAGGCATCCCACGGGGTCGTCCTCGCGGGGACGGGGCTGGGGCATGTGTCGCACGACCTCTTGCCGGCCATCCACCGCGCGACGCGGGACGGCATCCCCGTCGTGATGACGACCCAGACCCTCCAGGGCCGGGTGTCCATGCGCGTGTACGACACCGGGCGCGACCTAATCAAGGCGGGTGTGATCAGCGGCGAGGACATCCTCCCTGAGGTGGCCTACGTCAAGCTCATGTGGGTCCTCGGGCACACGAAGGACCCCGCGGACGTGGCGAAGGCCATGGCGACGAACGTGGCGGGGGAGATTAACCCGAGGATCGGGCTGGACGAGTTCTCCGAGTAGCCGGACGGCCCTCTCGGTCACCGCAGGCGGCCTTATCCCACTTCGAAGCGGTCGGCGGCGGTAACACAATGGGGAATGCCCCCAGCACGCCCAGCAACCCCACCGCCGCTCGTTAAGCTTATGCGCGGCCAGGGGTTGACGCGACGCGGGCAGGATGAAGATCGACCAGGTGGGCGAGGTCGGGGTGGTCCTGACGGCGGCCAACGAGCCCGTCCTCACCGGGAAGGATCAGGTCATCGGCTTCCGCGCACTGAGCTACGAGATCTACAAAGGAACCCTCTTCGCGAAGCGGCCCCTCGTCGAAAAGCGGCACGGGTGGGCGTGGCAGACCCGCCAGCGGATCCTCCTGCTGGATGACGCGTGGATGGACCTGCCCGGCGGAACGAAGGGGAAGCGATACCACGAGATCCCCTTCGACGAGGCCACGGACGTGGTCCACAAGAAGCGACGCGTGCTCCTCCACGCGGAGGATGCGGAGCACGGCAAGGTCATCTTCGAGTTCCGGCCCTTCGGGGCCGCCTCCCGGCTCCTGGCCTGGCTCAAGAAGGAGAAGGAGCACCGGGAGATGCGGGAGGAAGGCACCCTGGAATCGCCCTACCGCCCCGAGGACCGTCGGCGGCAAACCTGAACGTTTCCACGCAGCTTGATACGTCCCCCGCGATTCTCTCGAGCGGCGAGAGCCATGCCCGTCCCGGAAGAGTACGACCAAGTGTGGGACCTGCTCGTGGAGACGCATCGGAAGGCCCACGAGGAGCACAAACCGCCTGCGGCCGACATGAACTGCTGCGCGGAGTATGCGATCATGATGGCGCTCCGCTCCGCCTCGACCCTGAAGCCCGACTATCCGGCCCACCTGATGCGCCGAATCTCCGCGCTCCCCGAACTGGACCGCGACTTCTACGTGAAGAACGTCCTGTCCACGGACGGCGAGGCGGAGCCCGCGGACCCCGAGGCGTTGCGGGAGTACCGGGCGGCCCGCAGGCACCACATCCTGTGGGGCGAGCTCAAGGCCGCGGCGGCGCGGATCGAGGAACTCGAGGCGAAACTGGAGCGCGGTCCGGCGGAGAGCCCGAAGCGCGGCGACTGACCGCGTGCGGCGCGGGCCGCGAAAGCCTTATTCGAACCCCCCGGCCTTTCCGCCGCGGATGGACTACCGCGCCCTAGGGCTCAAGGTGGGCCTCGAGATCCACCAGCAGCTCCTGACCCACAAGCTCTTCTGCGACTGCGCCTCCCGCCTCTCCGAGGAGGACGGCGGCATCCGCTTCCAGCGCCGCCTTCGGCCCACGCAGAGCGAACTCGGCGAGGTGGACGCGGCGGCCATCGAGGAGGCACGTCGCCACCTGACGTTCGTCTACGAGGCGACGTCGAACTCGTGCCTCGTCGAGGCGGACGAGGAACCGCCTCACCCCCCGAACGAGGAGGCGCTGGAGATCGTCCTGGAAATTGCCCTCCTCCTGGGAGCGACGCCCGTGCGGGAGGTCGACTTCATGCGGAAGATCGTGATCGACGGGTCCAACACCGCGGGCTTCCAGCGCTCGGCCCTCGTCGGCCTGGATGGGTCGATCCAGGTGAACGGGAAGCGCATCGGAATCCCTACGATCCTTCTGGAGGAGGACGCCGCCCGCAAGGTGGGGGAGAAGGTCGGCGAGATCTTCTACCGCCTCGACCGGCTCGGCATCCCGCTCGCAGAGGTCTCCACAACGCCGGACATCGCGTCCCCGGGGGAGGCGCGGGAGGTGGCCCTCGCGATTGGCTCGCTCCTGCGCGCGACGCGCAAGGTCATCCGGGGCATCGGGACGATCCGCGAGGACGTGAACATCTCCATCCGGGGAGGAGCCCGCATCGAGGTCAAGGGCGTCCAGGAAGTGCGGCTCATCGAGACGTTCGTCGAGAAGGAGGTCGAGCGGCAGCTCATGCTGATCGACGTGGCCCGGGAACTCGCGGCGCGCGGGGGCGGGGCCGTGTCTCAGGACGGCATCGACCTGACCGCAACGTTCACTGCGTCCCCCTCCAAGGTCGTCCAGGGAGCCCTGAAGAAGGGAGGGAGGGTCCTGGCATGGCCCCTCCCCGGGTTCGCGGGTCTCCTCAAGGGAAAGCTGGGCCCCGAGCTCGCGGCACACGCCCGAGTCGCCGGTGTGGGCGGCATCTTCCATTCCGACGAGCTGCCCGCGTACGGGATCACGCAGGGCGAGGTGGACGCGGTCCGCCGCGCCCTGAACTTGGGCGACCGCGACGCCTTCGTCCTCGTCGCGGACGAGGAGGCGAAGTGTCTCCATGCGATCGAGGAGATGCATCCCCGGGCCGCGTACGCGGTGAAGGGCGTCCCCGAAGAGACCCGCGATCCCCGACCCGATGGGAGCACGGTCTACAGCCGCCCGCTCCCGGGGAAGGCCCGCATGTATCCGGAGACGGATGTCCCGCCTCTGCGCGTCCACGAGGACCGCCTGAAGCGGATTCGGGAGCACCTGCCCGAGCGGCCCGAGGCGAAGGTGCCCCGCCTGGTTCGGGAGTACCGGATCCACGAACAGCAGGCGCGGCAGCTGGTCCAGGAGGGGAGCGACGATCTCTTCGAGACGATCGCCCGGGAGTTCGGGGAGACCACCCTGGTAGCCACGGTCCTCCTCTACCACTACTCGGAGTTGCGGCGGGAGGGTCTCGACGTGGACGGAATCCCGGAGGACCACCTGCGTGAGCTCTTCTCGCTCCTGAAGGCGGGGCGCTTCGCGAAGGAGGCGATTCCGGAGTTGCTGCGGCAGATGGCGGAGAGTGGCGCCCGCGCGTCGGATGCCCTTCTGGCGACCGGAGTTCGTGGTTTGAACCGCGAGGAGCTCGTGGCCATCGTGGACGAAGTCCTCGACGCCTCGGCAGACCTGATCCGATTGCGCGGCGGCGCCGCGGAGAAGGGCCTCATGGGACGCGTCATGGATCGGGTGCGCGGTCGAGCGGACGGCCAGATCGTCAGCCAAGTCCTCCGGAGTAGGCTCGCGGACCGGCTCGCCAAGAACCCGGAAACGTAGCCTATCCGCTTTCCGGCGGACGGCGGGAACCGCTCCGGAGCACGAGCAGGACAGCGAGGACCGTCGCCACCCCAATGCCCGCGACGAGAACGAGGAGGACGAACGCCAGGACGGGAATGCCGAGGACGGTGCCTTCCGTCGCGCCGCTCGAGCTGGCGCTCGTCACGTTGACCATGCCGATCTCGCTTGCCCCGGTCCCACTCGCCCCATCGAAGTAGAGATGCGGCGGAGCCCCCTCCACGAACTCCGGGTCGCCTACGCCCGCACTGTCCCAGGTCCCGGGTGGGTCGTATCCGAGGAGCGGCGCGCTGCCACGGGTCCACGTGTACCCATCCAGGGAGGTCGCGAGGCCGATTTGACCTCGCGTGAAGGATCTGCGCCCTCCATAGAACAGGGTCCATGGGGAACCCGGAACGACGGACGGGTTCGCCACCGTGTAATCGTCCCAGCTGCCCGATGGGCCGGGCCGGAAGACAGGGTTGCCCGCCCACTTTGTGAACGTCACGAGATCCGTGGAGGTCGCGACGCCTATGGCGGCCGTGTGATTCGCGGCGTACATCGTGTAGTACATCCGGTAATCTCCGGGAGCACCCGGCGCAACGGAAGGGTCTCCGACAGACCCTCCGTCCCAGTCGGATACGTTCCCCACGTCGAGGGCAAGTGCAGGTGTGCTCCACGTGACCCCGTCGGTCGAGGTGGCGTGGAAGATCCGATCCGTGTAGCCCAGGGGACCCACGCCCCACACGACCGACTCGAACCACAGGTGGTACGTACCCGCAATCAACAGCAGGAACGGAGAGCCGCTTCCGTCGTTCAGGAAGAGGCTGCCCCCAAGCTTCGTCCAGGCGATGCCGTTACGAGAGTGGGCCGCCAAGATTCGGTTACGGGAGCCATCGGAGCCGGTGTAGTACATGAGGTAGGATCCGTTGAGCGCGCGGACCACCGCCGGCTGGGAGACCTGGGCGGCGTCCAAGGAGCCCGGGGGACCCACCGGGAGGACCAGGAGGCGCGGACCGACGACGGACCAGTCCATGGCAGAGGAGGCCGTACCGGGACGGTCGCCGCGGGCGACGATTGGCGAGATCACGGCCACGACGATCGCGCACGCCAGGATACACGCCCACAGCGCACATCGCTCCCGTCGGCCCGAGCCTGGCAGATCCAAGGAAGCACCCTCCTGAGGGCACGCGATGGGCCGGCGAAGTCATCAAGGTTTCGCGTGTTCCCGCCGAGCGGGAAAAGGGATAAGAAAAGAAAGGAAAGAACTGATAGGCCTCCACAACGTCAGGAGGGCCGCACCCTTAGTGCTTGCCCTTCTTCGCTTTCTTCGCGGCCTTCTTTGCCATGGTCAGGGTCTAACTCCTCCTGGGGGCAGACCCCATTATACACGGACACAGTATGCATCCCAGCTCTTAAACATGTCTAGGCGAGCCGAAATTTCCGCGGTGAGTTGTCCGCCGGACTTCCTCGACGGGTTCTGGAGCTGCTGCACCTGCGTGCAGTCTCCGGGGGCTGAACTTCCTAGAGGGCGGGTCCTGCATCGGGCCCCAAGAGCGCCTCGCGGGCGAGGCCGAGGGGCGGCGCGCCGAGGCCGAGGAATGCATCGTGGAACTCCCGCAGACTCGCGCCCGTATGTCGGGCCATCCAGTCCGTGCGGAGCTTTTTGATCATGAGCTTGCCGAGCGTGTAGTTCAGGTATCCCGGGTCGAAGGTCCCGCGCTTCGCCTCGCGCTCCGCGGGCAGGTGTTCGAGGAATGCGTTCTCCATGAAGAACCGCGTGGCTTCCTCCCACGACCATCCGAACACGTGCATCCGGATCGACGAAATGTACCGGCAGTCACGCAGGAGCGCATCCTGAAGCTGGGCCACCCGGAGCCGTGGATCCCGGTCTCCGAGACCTTCTTGGATCATCATCTCCTCGCAGTAGTGGGCCCAGCCCTCCGTGAACGCGAAGGAGAAGTGGGACTTGCGCACAGGCGACGCGACCTTGTACCGAACGTGGAGGAAATGGACGAAGTGCCCCGGATAACACTCATGGACGGCGATCATCCGAAGGAGCGCGTAGTTGAGGGTACGTAGCCACTCTTCGGCCTGTTCCGCAGGCCACGTGGGGTCCACCGGGGTCACGTAGTAGAGCGCCTCCTTAGCGACCTTCTCGAAAGGCCCCGGAGGGTTGAGCGCCGCGGCCATGAATCGGAAGAATCGCGGGGTCTCGATGACCGTGGGCCGGTCCTCCG
>DASQGG010000072.1 GCA_035632695.1 Thermoplasmata archaeon | reverse complement strand
GGACATGGGCTTCCGGGTGCTCCTCGTCGAGAAGCAGCCGAGCGTCGGCGGCAAGATGATCCTCCTCAGCAAGGTCTTCCCGTCGCTTGACTGCGCGAGCTGCATCTCGACGCCCAAGATGGCCGCCGCCGCCCACCATCCCAACATCACCCTCCTGACCTACGCGGAGGTCCAGGGTGTGGCGAAAGGCGGTGAGGGGGACTTCGAGGCCACGATCGTGGAGAAGCCCCGCTACGTCGACGCGTCGCTCTGCACGAGCTGCGGGCAGTGCGCGGACGCCTGCCCGGTCCTCGTGCCGAAGGAGTTCGACTACGACCTTATCGGTCGGAAGGCGGCCTACATCCCGTTCGACACCGCCGTGCCGAAGACCGCGGTGATCGACCTGGAGAACTGCATTCTCTGCGGGCAGTGCGAGCGGGCTTGCCCCGCCCATGCGGTCAACTTCCTTCAGGTGCCGCGGGTTCACCATGTGCGCGTGGCGAGCGTCGTCCTGGCCACGGGCTTCCGTCTCTTCGAGGCGGAACGCAAGAAGGAGTACCGCTTCGGCGAGAACCCCAACGTGGTCACCGCGATGCAGATGGAGCGCCTCCTCGGGCCGACCCGACCGTACCACTGCGTCCTGCGTCCCTCGGACGGCAAGGAGCCGGGGAACATCGCCTACGTCTTGTGCACGGGATCGCGGGACCACACCGTTGGCAATCCGCAGTGCTCCCGGGTCTGCTGCATGTTCTCCATCAAGCAGGCCCAGCTCATCTTAGGCGCTCTTCCGATGGCCGACGTCACGATCTACTACATGGACATCCGCGCGTATGGCAAGGGCTTCGAGGAGTTCTACCAGCAGGCCCGGAGCATGGGCGTGAAGTTCGTCCGCGGGAAGATCGCCAAGATCACGCCCGCGGCGCACGGAGATGTCACCCTCTGGTACGAGGACACGGAGGCGGGCGGGGGCGTTCGCCAGGCGACTCACGACCTCGCGGTCCTCGCCGTCGGCCTGCTTCCGAACCCTGAGGCAGGCCACATCCTGACGGGCGAGGAGCTGGAACTCGGCGAGGGCGGCTGGGTCCAGTCCGCGGACGAGAACTGCCACCCGACGCGCACGAGCGTCGGCGGCGTGTTCGTCGCAGGAACGGCCTCGGGGCCGAAGGACATCCCCGACTCGATCGTCGATGCCGCGGCCGCGGCCTCCGAATGCGCCGGGTACTTGATCCACATGCGGCGTGAGAAGGCGGGGTGCGGGAGCGTGGTGACATGCCCCGCATAGGCGTGTACGTGTGCCACTGCGGCGGCAACATCTCCGACACGGTGGACGTCCAGAAAGTCGTCGACGCCGCGAAGGGAGAGCCCGATGTCGTCCTGGCCCGAGACGTCACCTTCGCGTGTGCGGATTCCTCACAGAAAGAGATGATCGAGGACGTGAACGCCCAGAAGCTGGACCGCATCGTGGTCGCCTCGTGCTCTCCGAAACTCCACGAGCTCACCTTCCGGGGCGTTGTGGAACGAGCCGGTCTGAACCCGTACCAGTACTACCACGCGAACATCCGCGAGCAGGCCTCATGGGCTCACTCGGACGACCACGAGGGCGCCACGGCGAAGGCGATCCGCCACGTGCGTGCCGCCGTCGCGTACGCCCGCTTGGCCGAGCCGCTGGCCCGCACGAAGGCCGAGTTCATCCCCAAGGTGCTCGTCATCGGGGGTGGCGTCGCGGGACTCAAGGCCGCGATCGACCTGACCTCCATGGGGGTCGGGGTCGTCCTGTTGGAAAAGTCGCCGTCGCTCGGCGGGAGGACCTTGGAGCTGCCATCCGTCTACCCTTACGGTCGCTCCGGCGGGGACGTGGTCCGGGGTCTCTTGGACGAGCTCCGCCAGAACGACAGGGCCACGACGTTCACGAACGCGATCCTCGAACGGGTTACCGGCCACGTGGGCAGCTTCGAGGCCACGTTCGTGGTCAACCCCGCGGAGCTGGCCGCGCATGACGCGCCCCCCGCACGGTTCACGGTGACCGTGGGAGCCATCCTCGTCGCCACAGGCTCGGACACCTACGTCCCGAAGGCGGGCGACTACGGGTACGACCGCCTCGCGAACGTCGTCACGCTCCCTGAATTCCTTCGGCTCGAGGAGCGGAGCGCGTCCGGCGACCTCATCATCCATGGGAAACGGGTCCGGCGCCTCGCGTTCATCTACTGCGTGGGGAGCCGCCAGGTTCCGACCGATGGAGGGACGGCCAACGAGTACTGCTCCCGCTACTGCTGCAACGCGACCGTCTCCACGACGCTCTCCATACTCCGCGATCATCCAGACCTCACGGTCTACCACCTGTACCGGGACATGAGGACGTACGGCAAGAACGAGCTCATGTACGAGGACGCGAGCCGCAAGGGCGTCGTGTTCATCCGCTTCAATGGGGAGGAGCCCCCGAGCGTCACCGAGGCCGGCAGCGGGATTGTCGTGTCTGTGAAGGACCAGCTCATCGACGGGGAGCTGGTCGAGATCCCCGTGGATCTGGTTGTGCTCGTCACGGGCCTCGTGCCGCGCGAGAACAAGGACCTCGAAGGCATCCTTAAGCTGCCCCTGGGCAAGGACGGCTTCTACCAGGAGGTCCACCCGAAGCTCCGTCCCGTCGAGACGAACATCTCGGGCCTCTACATCGGGGGAACCGCGCAGGGACCCAAGGACCTCGGCGAGGCCGTCGAGTCGGGCTCCGCGATGGCGGCGAAGGCCGCGGCGTTCGCCCTCCGGGGCGAGCTGGAGCTCGAACCGTTCGTGGCAAGCGTGGACGCGAGCCGGTGCAACCTCTCGCAGACGTGCGTCTCCGCCTGCCCCTACGGGGCCATCGAGGTCCGCGAAACCGATGGCGGGCGCCACACCATGGTCGACGCGACCCGGTGCAAGGGATGCGGGGCCTGCGTCGCGGTCTGCCCCACGGAAGCCATCCAGCTCAAGGGATTCTCGAACGACCAGATCCGATCCATGATCGCCGCCCTCGGGAGGGGAACATGAGCGTCGTCTCGGGCAACACGATGAAAGCCTACCGGGAGAAGACCGGGGCGACGCCGTCCGAGGCCCTCCGGACGCTCCGGAAGCGCCAGGCGGTGGAGACCTCCAAGATTCTGGGTGCCCTGAAGGTCGGACCTCGCACGATCCCCGAGCTCGTGGCGGCGACGGCCCTGCCGTCCCGCCTTGTCGTCTGGTACGTGATGAGTTTCTGCCGAGACAAGCTCCTGAAGCCCTTGGACAAGACTCCCGATGGGTTCTACCGCTACGCGATTACCACCAAGGAGGGGCGATGACGATGACCGATCGTCGTTCGTCGTCCTCTCCTCCTTTTTCGGAGGTGATTCGTCGATGACCTCCATGGCGGACCCCGGCCTCATGGCCACGATCCGGCGGTACGGAGCGTTTGACGTCACGGCCTGCTTCAGCTGCGGCACCTGCACCGTGGCCTGTCCGCTGTCGACGCCCACCACGAGCTTCCCGCGCAAGCTGATCCACTACGCCCAGCTCGGGCTCAGGGACAAGCTCGTCGGCCGACCGGACGTCTGGCTCTGCGAGTCCTGCGGCGAGTGCACGGACACGTGCCCGCGGGACGCGAAGCCCTCCGAGTTCATGATCGCCCTCCGGAAGTACGAAATCGCGGAGCTCGGAGTGCCCGCCTTCACGCACCGCCTCCTGACCTCGCGTGCGTTCGCCGCGTCCTTCCTCGCGGCCCTATCGCTCCTCCTCATGGGCATCCTGGCGCTCATCCAGCGACCCGCGGACTTGACCTCGGTCGCCTTGTTCGGCTTCCTGCCGGAGCAGGGCGTGGAGATCATCGGCATCGCGGTCGGCGTCGTCGCTCTCGGGACGGCCCTGGTCGGTGTGCTACGCCTGTGGCGCTCGATGGCGCGCGCGGCCCCCCGCCACGAGGAGGCGCCGGCGTCGGGCGTGGCCGCGGACACCGTGCCCCGGGCCCAGACGACCGTCCCCACGTTGCGCGACGTCCTCGTCCAGCGGCGGACCCAGACCTGCGCCGCCGAGAACCATGCGAAGCGGTGGTGGCACACCCGCTGGTTTGGCCACCTCGCGGTCTTCTGGGGCTTCCTCGGATTGCTCCTGGCCACGATCCTGCGCTTCGTCGCGCTGCCCATCCACGGGGGCCTCGTGCCGCCCTGGGAGCCCGTGCGCCTCTTGGGGATCGTGAGCGGAGCGTTGCTCCTCTACGGGACCGCCATGATGATCGTGCGGCGCGTCCGGAAGGCAGACCGCTACACCTCGCGGTCCACGTTCATGGACTGGACGTTCATTCTCTTTCTGTTCCTTGCGGGGCTCGGGGGTTTCCTCGTGGACATCGCGCAGTACGCCGGCCTTCCCTTCTGGGCCTACGCGTTCATGCTCTTCCACCTGGTCGTCGTGTTCGACCTGCTCGTGCTCCTTCCGTTCACGAAGTTCGCCCACGTGGTGTACCGACCCGTCGCGCTTTGGCTGAGCCGGGTCTACGGCCAGATCTCATGACGTCTGGGGATTCCATGATCTGGCGGCGGGAAACGTGCCCGCGTTCTCGCCCGCGCCAGCCCCATGTCGTGGCCCCGAAGATGGGCAAGGGATAAGCCGCGGTTCGTGGATAGCCTTCCCGTGGGTTCCATGCCGATCCCGGAACGTTTCCGCTCCGCGGAGAGC
>DASQGG010000071.1 GCA_035632695.1 Thermoplasmata archaeon | reverse complement strand
AGGTCGAACGGAAGGGTCAGGAACAGCCCGTAGTAGCTGAAGTTCAACGCGGTCCACACCACGAGAGTCACGACGGACCGCCGGGCCAGCCTTCCCTGAAACAGGGAGGACAGGGGCGCGTGCGGAACCGTCTGCTCCATGGCGAGGGTCGCGGGATCCACGGGAGTGTTGGAGATGCGGGTCAGGACCTCCGCGGACTCCTTGAGCCGGCCGTGCCGTGCGTAGTAGAACGGGGACTCCGGGATCGCCAGGCGTGCAACGAACGCGATGAACGCCGGGAAGGCGGCCACGACGAACAGGACGCGCCAGCTCGCGAGCCCCGCGACGGTCACGCCCTGGACGATAAACACCCACCAGAACAGGATCGCGACGAGGAACCCGATGGGCCAGAAGAAATCGAGGAGGACCATGAACCGCCCGCGAGACTGGGGCGGAAGGAACTCGGAGAGAATGGCGGGATCGACGACGAGCATACCTCCCAAGCCGAGGCCCGCGAGGAGCCGCAGGGAGAACAGGCTGTATGCGTCCCACGAAGCGGCCGTGAAGGCCGTGAAGACGGAGTACCAGAGGATGCTCCCGAGGAAGACCTTCCGCCGTCCCCGGGTGTCGGAGACCCGTCCTAGGACCAAGCTCCCGATGAAAGATCCGACGAGGGTGGCCGAGGTGATCGCGAAGTAGGCAAGGGAGTCGCTCGGGATCCCGAAGTCCTTGAACACCGCTGACAGGACGAAGCTGATGTTAATGATCTCGAAAGCGACGAAGGTCCATGCGAACCCCGTCAGGAGGACCACCCGGCGGTGGAACCGGGTGAATCCGCCCGCGCGGAGCACGTCCTCCACGGTGCGGGTCGCGGTGGCCATGTGAGGGCCGGACTCCGGCGGCCTATTTGAGGGTTGAGAGGGCGGCAAGGCTGGCCTCCCGACCCGGGATCTTCCGGCCAAATCCGCCGCCGTTCCCGCGCCCGCTTAACGGCGGAGTGTAAACACGGTTTCCCGAGCGTCCCGCAGGGAGGGGTCGCGACGCACGAGCCCCGCACGTACGAGGGAGGAGACCGCGTTCCGGACAGTCCGCTCGGGCATCCGCGACTCCGCGATGAGCCGCTTCTCCGTCATCGCACCCTCGTCCTCCAGGAGGCGGTAGAGGAACCGCACGGAGGGGGGCGCTCTCGATGGGAGCTCCGTGGCCCGGTGGCGCGCGCCCAGTTTCCCGAAGACCTGAAGGTAACGGGCCTTCCCGAAACGCACGAAGCGCGCGGGGTCCGCGCTGGCTTGGACCGTGAATCCTTTCGACCGAACTCGGATCCGCTCCTGGCCATCGAGCACGAGGTCTCTCCCGAGGCGGGACTCGATCTCGGTGAGTGCGACGACGCTCCGGGCAGGGAGGACGAGCGGCCGTTGGCCGGAGGACGAGCAGACGGGGACCACCACGATGGCCTCCGCGTTCTCCATGACCACGGGGCCCCCCGCGGAAAGACCGTATCCCGTGGATCCCGTTGGCGTGCAGACAATGACCCCGTCCCCGGAATCGCGCCACACCTGCTCCCCGTCCACCTCGAGGGAGTACCGCAGGAAGCCGGCGCCGCGGCTCGTGCTGAGCGCCGCCTCGTTGAGCGCGGGCGGGAGGCGCCTCCCGTCCATCCGCACCTCGAGTCGCAGGCGTTCCTCGATCCAGTGCGGTCCGGCGAGGAGGGTCTCGAGAGCCCAGCCCACCTGCTCCGGCGGGACCTCCGCGAGGAACCCGTGGCCCGCCGTGAGGACCGCGGTGGCGGAACCGACGCGACGGAGCGCGTGGAGCAGGAAGCGGTCGTCCCCGAGGACGAGGAGAACCTCGGGCGCGGGCGGTCCCAACTCGACCGAAACGGACACGCCGGGGAAGCGATCGCGCAGGGTGCGGGTGGCCTCCGCGGCGTAACGTCGCGTAACGGCATCCTTGGATGCCACGAGGGCGATCCGCATGGTGCCCGAGGGAGATTGCGTGCGGGCTTAACCCTTGTGGCCCCTCGCCGGGAGGGAGTCACGTCTCCGTGGTGCGCTTCTTGCCCCAGGCCACCAGGAGATGGAAGGACAGCTCCGGCACGGACTCGACCTCCACGTGGTGGAACCGCTCCGCGAGGACCGCGGTGACCTTCTCCAGGGGCACCTCGGTGACGCGGCCGCCGCTCCGCCGCACGCGCACGCCTTCGATGAACGCGCCGACCTCGAACGGTCGCGTCGGATCACGAGCGAGCAAGGCGTCCGGGAGGATGATCGCCAGCAGCCCCGGCGCTCGGATGATCCGCGTGGCCTCCTCGATGGGGCGCGTCCACTGGCGGGGCCGCGGCACCCAGACGAGGACGGACTGGTCGACGTAGCTGTCCCGCAGCGGGACGTAGGATTCGCCGCCATCCAAGAGGGTGAGACGGGGCTCCTCGATGTCGAACGTTCCCTGTGGACGTACGAGGAAGATGTCTCCCTGAACGACGTCGAAGAGCTGGGACAGGAACCAGCGAAAGTTGATCTCGCTGAGGTAGCCGGGCGGCACCACGAGCGCGGTGCGGCCGTGCAGCTTCGCGTGAGGGATGAACTTGGCGAGGATGTCCAGGGCGCGCTGCATCGTGGTGCGGTCCGAGGCCAGGTACTCTAGGTACGCAAGCCGGACCATCGCGATCGCGTCGGAGAGGACGTCGTCCAGATAGTCGCGCCCCTTGGCCGTGATCGCGTACTCGTGACGTTTCGGACCCCGCTCACCGGGCGTCTCGTTCGCCACGACAAGACCCTCCAACTCCATGCGCTTCAGGACGGGGTAGAGGTGATTGAGGCGAGTTTCCTGGCCCGCGTCGCCCAGGGCACGATGAATCTGATAGCCGTAGGTTGCGCCCTGCTGGATCGAGCGGAGGATGGCGGTGGTGAGATCGGTCCGGGCCACCTAGGTACCTCGGATGGACCTAGGTAGGTCAACGCCCCCTTTGAACCTTGCCCTTGGTCCCTCAGTCGTGCTGCGGGTCCATGTAGCGGTACACCATGCGGCCGCAGTTCGGGCAAGGTCCCGAAATCCACCGCGCGTCCGCTTTCCAGGCGTGGTTGCAGTAGGGACAGTCGACGATGATCTCGCGCTCCGCTTCGCCGCTCTGCATCGGGGAGACCTGCGCGAGGCCAGCGCGCTGACCTGAGAAAAACCTGTGGACGGCGAAGCTCGTGCATCCTACACGGTGACCAGCGTCCACGAGCTTCACAACTTACAGAACCTTCTTATAGCAGCGGACCGTAGGAGCGAATCAGCCCACATCGTCTGATCTCGCGCGGAAAGGAATTTTTCCCTACGCCTTGCGACTCAAGGCTGTTGTGTCGGCAGAAGTGAGAATATGGACAAGGTATTGACGAAGGTCAAGGACCTGACTCCGGAGTCCAAGCAGGTAAACGTGCTGGCGAAGGTCGTCGGGTTGAGTGAAGAGAGAGAAATCACCTCCCGCTTTGGCGAGGCGCGCAAGCTGGTCGAGGCGACCGTCGGGGACGAGACCGGAACGGTCCTCCTGACCCTGTGGAACGACCAGATCGGCCAGGTCGCGAAGGACGAGACGTTCCTGATCGACAACGGCTACGTGAGCCTCGTGCGAGGCCACATCCGCCTGAACGTCGGGAAGTACGGCAGCTTCGCGAAGGCCGAGACGCCCGTCGAGACCGTGAACACGGCGCTCGATGTGAGCGCGGTCGAGTACGAGCGCGAGCCGCGGTACCGCAGCGGCGGCTACGGCGGGCAGCGCGAGGGCGGCAGCCGGCAGTTCGAGTTTGGGACGGGCGGGAGCCGCGGCGGGAACCGGGAACACCGGGACCGCGGGCGGCGCCGGTTCTGAGAGCACCGGATTCGGTTCACGCCCGGTCCACCGAGGATCGGGCTCCTTCCTTTTCATTCGCGCAGACTTTCAAGGGAACCCCCTCGCCCACTGAGAGAAGATCCCGTGACGGCCGGCCCGTCGGGCGGCACCTTCAGCGACGCCGTGGAGGCCGCCGCTCGCGGCGCTCCTCACGCTCCGGAGCCTGGTAGATCCGTTCGGGCTGCCAGACCGTGAGCCGTCCGTTCCAGTACGCGCGCGCGTTCTCCTCGTTGACCTCGACGTGCAGCACGTCCAGTTTGGACTTCATGTAGTTCCGGAACTTGACGCGCTTCGCGTCGTTCTCCTCGTTCCACATCCGGGTGAACTGGGCATCTTTCTCGTCGACCATGGTCGTCACCGCCTCAACGTTCACGAGAACACGGTTCGCGTCCGAGGGCGGGCCGACCGTGGTTCACTGGGACCTGAGGACTCCCGGAGCCAGAAGGACGTGGCTCATAAGGGTTTTCATCCCGCTCGCTCGGACGGACGACGCGCGCAGCGGGTTCAGTAGGTGAACGTCAAGATGAGATCGTCGCCCGTGGCGGTGACTTCGTAGACGGTGAGCGGGAACTTCGCGGGCGGGTCGACCGGCCTGCCCGTCTTCAGGTCCCAGGCCCCCTTGCACGACGGGCAGATGAGGACCATGCGCCCCTGGTCCACGGAGCCTTCGGCGAGGTTCGCCCATTGGTACGTGCACATGGCGTCGAGCCCGTAGAAGGTCCCGCCCACATTCGCCACGGCGATGTCGTACCCCATGATTTCGAAATGCCGCATGGAGCCGTCCGGCAGCTCCGCGATCTTGCAAAGGACGACGTCCGTGGGCATCGCGACGCGGAACCTCCGGGTGGCCTTAAGGGTTTCTGGACTCACGCCGACTTGCGTCGGAAGAGCCGCTCGAGGCGGCTCGGCAGCGTGGGTCTCGGAGGCGCGGGCGGCGGGGTCGCGGAAACGTGAAGGAGAATCCCCTCGACCCGGACCACGTAGACCTTACTCCCGGCCGGGATGTCCTCGTCCGTGAGGGCCTGCCAGAGCCCTCCCTTGAACCGGACGTAGCCCTTCTCCGCCTTCCTGAGCGGCTCCTCGGTCGTGGCGGGTTCTCCCACAAACTCGCCCACCGTGGGCTTGCGGCGGCGCACTTCGTTCACCTTGTACATCGCGAACAGGATGAGGCCGCCCAAGAGGAGGACGGGCACCAGGAGGGTGATCACGAACCCGATCTGGTAGCCGGGCGTCACGAGCTGGCCGGGCTGGCCCGGGGCCGAGGGCGGCCCGAGGGGGGCGAGGAAGAGCGCCCCGATCGCAATCGCCACGATCCCTCCGATGCCGAACGCCCCGAACCCGGGATGCTTCACCTCTAGAATCAGGAGCACGACGCCCACGATGATCAGCAGGAACGCGATGGGGTCGACGCTGAACCCGAGGCCAATCAGGGCGAGGAGGACCACGATGATCCCCGCGACCTCGGCACCATGGCCCGG
>DASQGG010000070.1 GCA_035632695.1 Thermoplasmata archaeon | reverse complement strand
CCTCGGGGTCGTGCTCGCGGTCGCGGCGATCGCTGGCGTGTCCGTCCTCGTGCTCCGCTCTCGCCACTGAACCGGGGTTTGTCCACCTGGCCGCGGACTGGACCTCTGCGGCCTCCTTCTTCTCTCTCTAGGCCCCGGAGGCGTCCTGGAGTCGGTCGGGGTCAGCTACGGTCGCGCACCTGGACCACGATCTCCTTGACGTCCGAGTTAGGCCCTTGGTCCACGACGAACTCCACAGCCCGCGCGACGTCATCGGGTGTGAGGGCCCACTCCGCCTCGGGGAGGTTCATGTCCTCCTTCCGACCGCCAAACTCGGAGATCACGTAACCGGGGGCAAGGTAGGCGACCTTGATCCCGTGCGGATAGAGCTCCTCGCGCCAGCATTCGTTCATCCCCCGCAACGCCCATTTGGTCCCGATGTAGGCAGTTCCCCGCGCGCTGCCCACGAGACCGACCACGGAACCGATGTTGACAATTTGCCCCGACTTCTGCCTCTTCATGATCGGGACCGCAGCCTTCGTGAACAGGAATGGCGCGACCACGTTGGTCTCGAACTGCTCGCGGAGCGAGGCTTCGGAGAGATCCTCCACGGGCGCATACTTCCCGATGCCCGCGTTGTTCACGAGGACATCGAGGCGCTTCCAGTTTTCCATCACCGATTCGACGACGGTCTTCGCGAGCTTCGCGTCGCGCACGTCGCCCGGGATTGCCATCGCCTCGCCGCCACGCGCCTCGACAACCTTGGCGGCCTCGGCAAGCCTCTCTTTGCGGCGCGCGACGAGGGCGATTCGCATGCCCTTGGCGCCGAGACGCAGGGCAACGGCTCGCCCGATTCCGCTCGACGCTCCGGTGACAATCGCCGTCCGTTCCTCCGTCATCGACCATCCGAAATCGTTTCCGGCTTAAGGTCTCATGGGCGGGCGAGGCGAAAGAGGTAAGGGGCACCGAAAGTCTGGCGGTGGGGATGCACATCGCCGTGTTGGGCGCAGGTGCCATCGGAGGCTCCGTCGGCGCCCTGCTCGCGGAAAACGGCCACGACGTGACTCTCGTTGGCAGGTCCGACCAGGTGCGGGCCATCCGAGAGTCCGGACTCCAGCTGGAAGGATCCCTGGGTGCCTTCACGGCCAAGGTGCGCGCGGCAACGACCCTGGACGGAATCCCGGATCTCGCCCTTCTGGCGGTCAAGACCCAGGACGTCGAGGCCACGGTCCGGTCCTCCGAAAGTCTGTTGCACGATGTCCCGCTCGTGACCCTTCAGAATGGGGTGCGGAGCGACGAGATCGTGGCCCGCATCCTTCCGCCGAACAAGCTCCTGAGCGCGGTGGTCATGGTGACCGCCACGTACCTGGTGCCCGGTCACGTGACGTTGGTCGATCGCGGCCACTTGGTCCTGGGGCGTCCCCGGGGTCCGCGGGACACACTGAGCGAGGAGATTGCCGGAGTCCTGAATCCCGCGGTGCCGACGTACCTCTCGGACAACCTCATCGGCGCGCACTGGGTCAAGCTCATCATGAACCTGAACAACGCGCTCCCCGCACTCTCGAATCGCGCCCTCCGGGAGGTATCCGACGATCCCCTTCTGCGAGAGCTCGCCGTGCGGCTCATGCGGGAGGGGGTGCGCGTGGCCGAGCGAGGCGGAGTCGTGCTGGAGCCTCTGGGCGGGGTCTCCCTCCGCACGGTCCGGCTCCTGACGCGTCTCCCCGTCTCCTGGGCCGCAGGCATGTTCGGCGCCCGGGCGGGCCGCGTTGGCGGCGGGTGGCCCGTCCTCGGGTCCACGCTCCAGAGCGTGCGCCGCGGTCGGCCCACGGAAGTCGACTATCTCAACGGCGAGGTCGTGGCCCAGGGTGCGCGGCTCGGGATCCCGACCCCGTTCAACGCCAAGGTCGTCGAGCTCGTCCACGAGGTCGAACGGACGGGTCGGTTCCCCACGCCGGAACGGCTCCGCGACGAGTTCACCGCCATCCGCGGGAGATGACCCACCGCACCGGGCGCACCGCCTACGGGACCCGAGGAGACCCCGCGATCCGCTCGATTTCCTTCGTCACGTCCGCGGCCAGGGGTTCGGGTTCGTGGCTCGCGAGGATCTGCCGGACGCGGCTGCGGGCGCGGTCCCGCACGCGCTCCTCGTTGGGGTGGCCTTCCACGAACCCCTCCCGGAGGAGAAGCTGGGAGGACCACAGGGCCTCGCGGAAGTGGAGCAGGGTGTGCCTCTCCTTCAGGTAGTTGCCGCCGGGGCCGAGGCGCTTCAGGAGGTCGAGATGGATGGCCTCGGGCGTCACGGGGAAGGGTCGCAGGACGCGCTGGATGTAGTCGACGATCTCCGTGTCGAGGACGAGCTGCTCGAGGCTCATCGTGTTGTCCGTGTCGAGCCCGCCGATCCCGGAGACCGTGTCGGGTCCCGCGAGGAGGGAGGCCATCCCGGTCCCCATCTTCTCGATGCCCGCCTGGAAGCCGGGGGTGTCCGCATCGCACCCCAGGGACGCAACCAGGGAAGGGAGTCCGTAGTGGCGGGCGAGCTCGGTCCCTGCGGCGCTCAAGACCGCCATCTCCGGCGACCCGGCCCCGAAGGACCCGCTTCGCATGTCGATGGGCCCCGAGGCGATGCTCCAGAAGACGGGGGCGCCCGGATGGCTCACCTGGGAGACGACCACGGAGGCGAGGATCTCCGCGTTGCTCACGACCTGGGCGCTTGCCAGGTCGACGGGGCTGCCCCCGCCCAGGAGGACCATGGACATCGGGGCCACGG
>DASQGG010000069.1 GCA_035632695.1 Thermoplasmata archaeon | reverse complement strand
GACATAGACTGCGTGACCGAAATTCGCCACGGACTCGGCGGACCAATCGGGCCTTCGGACATGAAGGTTTCCAACATCGCCTCCGATCGCGGCGAACTCGCCGTCGGTCCCCAGCCTGCGCGAGTTCGGCGGCCTTGCGCTAATGGCTGACCTCCCGGCATCGTTATAGCGGACGCCCTGATGGACAAGACAGGAAGACGAGAGCATGGCCGACGACTGGGCCGCGATCTTGGACGTGGCGCTCAAGGTTGTCACGCTCGGCCTCGGGATCCTCGGCGCTGTCGCCTTCTATTGGCAGTACCGACAGAGGCGGGCGCGTCGAATCATGTTCCTGAACCGCGCCGTGTTCAAACCATGGAGCAAGGTTGAGGTCAGGCAGCGTTCCCGGTCCATGGAGGGGCGCCCTCCTGCGACCATTCGGCTTGCAATCCCTGCGGAGGCCGTTCCGAAGGACGTAGATCCAACGGTACCCTCCGATGGTCTCGATATCGAAGAGCTTCGTGGTGCGGCCGATGGGGAGGGCTTGCTGGCGCTGCCGCTTTCCAGATTATCGCCCTCCGAGCGTGTACTTCGCGCGAAGTGCCGACAGGCGTGGCGCGAGTGGCAAGTCGTGAGGGAATGGGTCCGGAAGTACGAGGCTACCCGTGAACGCAGGCGGGCTCTCCTTGAGGGCAGGGTGACCCGAGATATGGCGGCCACCTATCCGACTCTCCGTCCCACGACCCACCAACGGGTCGAGTTGAACACCTATGTTCCTGCAAACATCCTAGCGAGGGAAGAGGAGGAGAGCGATTGGTGCGTTAACCCCGACTACACGCGCGTTCAACTCGGCGCGAGCCGATACTCCGACGACCACGGTGGCTTCGTCCGAGAGATTGCCGACGCCTGGCCCCTACTCCGGGCCTCGGAGGAGATCGTCGCCGACGCGGTAGCCTTCAACCACCTCCGCGACACGTGGATCGACGATCCCGCCATCAAGGAGCTGGCGACAGAAATGGCCGGGCAACTCGATGCCCTCGAAAAGGCGGCGGCGCGATTCCGCGAACTCGTGCGAGACATCGCGTTCTACGTGGATCTCGAATTCCCATCAACGACCTAGCGGGCCGCCGACCTAGTGGGTCCTCGGCCGTGATCTGGCGTCCGCGTCGAGGACAGCCGCGCGGAGCCCCCGCTCCTCGGCGCCATCCGACGTTGAATGACGAGCCGCTACACGCGTGGTGGCTGTGATCCCCAGAGCCGCCGCGTCTGAGACTCTTCTGCGACCTTTTGCTGATCGAGTCGGAACGACTGTTCCACGCTGCCGTCGGAATCGCGAACCGCCGCGAGGAAGATGACAGCCTTTCCGACTTGCACATCAATCCTGATCTGCCCAATCAGGACGTTCAGGTCCGGATACATCGGCCAACCCGTCCCAGGGTTCACGTTAAAGGAGAATACCCGGAATTGACCAGGATTGATACTGGATAAGTCCTCGAAGTTCGCACCGATGGCCGCGACGCCAACGAGGCTTTCCTGAGGCGGGAACGCGAGGTGCCCGGATACGAAGGCGGCAGGCCTCTGCCCGTCGTTCCTGCAATGTACGTCGAGAAGAATGGACTGCTGGGCCGGAGTCTCCGAGGGCTTCACCTCCTTCACCGTGAGTCGGATTTGGCTGCGAGATCTGGCGTGCGACCCGGCCAAGGCGAACGCCTCCGGAAGGGGGACTTCATAGGACTCGTCGCCACGGCGCGCGAAGGCCTGGTTCGTTATCCGCGAATAGTAGAGCGCCGGCTCACGAGACAACAGCTCGACAAGGTAGACCACCTCGTTATCCCTGCAATCGACCTCAACGACGCGGAACATCGGGAACCTGCGCACTGACGGAAGAGAGCCAACGTGCTGGGTTATGGACTGCCGAACCTGATCGGCGGAGCAGCGATCAGGCGAGATCGAGACTATCTTGTCGGGAATGTGAGACTTGGCTCGAACACCGAGGACCAATAGCGCGCTTCTGTCCTCCAGGCCGTTGAGAAAGGAAATCAGGGGACGCACTATTGCGCTCTCCCTAAGGCTGTCGCTCAACTCCGGGGAAGCTCCAAGGGTCTTGTATTCAAGTGTCGCCGACTCCTCCAGCCGATTCTCGATAAAGGTGCGCTCGATGTCAGACCGGCGGATGTCGCTGTCCTTCCCGAAGAGCTCCGCAATCTTGCCCATACAAGCCAACCCCCCTTTTCCGCGGCCCACTTCCCTCCAAGGGTCCGTAGCCTCTCATGTCTTCCCGCACTTAAAAGACGCTCTGGGATTGGACGTCAATCGCCGCCCGCAGATCCTGGACCGTCGCGGCTTGGACCGTCCGGGCCCGCCGGAGGCAGCGCCGGCAGAGGATCACCCTCGCCCCGCTCGTGAGAGAGTAGTTCGTCCGGCTGCCCTGGAGCAGCCCGCAGACCGCACACCAAACCGGCCTGTCCACGAAGGAGCTGAGAAGCTTCACGCGCGCGGGGCTCGGGGGGCCCGAGGGCATCGACGGGGGCGACGTGAGGTAAAGGCTCGCGGGCCGAGGATCGCCGCACCGGTGCTTCTGCCGCATCGCCTCGGAGAAGATCCGCCGGCCGCAGGAGCAGAGGAACGGGAAGCCGTCGCCGCGAGGGCCTTCATCCGACGTTGAATGAGGGAGACAAAGACCGGGGCCCAGGTCGCCGTTGCAGGCCTCAATCGGCCGCGGCTCCCGGGCGCCCGCGCCTGCGGGCCTTCCCGCCCCAGGGATGGGTGCGGTCGTACCACGGATGACACCAACGGTGTCCGCCCGTCCAGGCATCGAGCGGAGACCGGCTTGGCTACTATATGGCTATATTGCGGTACCGCTACGTCATAGCTACCTGTGTCGCCTTTCGAGGCCCACCAGGACCGCGGACATCATCCTCCGCATGGATAGGAGAACGGGCTTGGCCGCCTGGATCTCCGGAGGCGAAACAGGGACCGCAGCGATTGCGGCGTCCAGAGCCCGGAGGAAGGCCTCGCGGTGCTCCTTCTCGCGATCTCGACCAATGCGGCGCCAGCTGTCCTCTCTCTGCTCATCGAGGACCTTCACGAGCTCCTTTCCCGTGTGCTCCTTGAAGGCCTCATCGAAGGCGCTGCTGTACACGTACTTCTCGTAGCCGATCAGCGAGTTGCGGACCCCCTCCTTCACAAACTCGGCCAAGGAGGCGTACCCCAGGTCGGGGTAGGTCTTGAGGAGTACGCGCACCATGTCGAGGAGGTCCGACGGAAGGCTGATCGTCTCGTATCCCTTTGGCAACAGATGCCCCCGCCTCGGGAAAGGACGAGGGAGGTTATGGATTGATTCCGCTACCCATAGCGGAATCCTTATGCCACCCATAGAGTATTCCGCTACCCATGACGGAAGTCGGCTATTCGTCCATCAGCCTCCCGACAGACCTGTGGCAGCGGGTGCAGCGTCTCGCCGGCGTCACGGGTCTGGGCTACAGCTCCCCCACTGAGCTCGTGAAGGAGGCAGTACGCCAGAAGTGTGAAGAACTCGAATCGAAGGCGGGGAGGCGGGCCCGATGATCGCTCGGCTCCCGCACGAGGCCGGCGTGCAATCGCCTTGCGCCTACGAAGCTCAGGGGGTCCTCGTGCTCGTGGGGAAGGTCGCGAGCCTGGAGGACCAGGCCGGAGTCCGCTGGCCGCTTGGAGTCCTGCTCCGCGAGCTCGCAGGGAAGGCCGTGCGCCTCCGCGTCGAGGCCCTCCATGACGAGGGCCAGGAGGGCGCACACCCATGAGCCGAATTCTCGGTGGCCTCGCGGCTGCGGGGCGCGCCCTCGTCTTTCTGGCCGTTGCGGCTGTCACCGTCACCGGCCTCGCGGCGGCGGTCCTCGGGTCCCTGTGGTGGCAGCACCGCGCGAGAGGGAGGGCCGGTCCATGACGCTATGCTCGCCGTGTTCCGCGGCCGCGGGGCAACCTGTGGACCACGCACGAGAGTTCGATCTCCCGCCGCTGCTCGCCCGCTTCGAGCACTTCCTCGCCACAAAGGGGCGGCTCGGCCGGGCCGTGGGCGCGGTGGACCCGGAGCTCCCGACCCGTGCGAAGAACGTGCCCGCGTACCCCATCGAGTCGGTCAAGCACCGCTACTCCTGCCTGATGACCCTAGTGCCCGCGCTGACGGAGATGGGCTACTTGACAAAGGCAGAGGAGCCTGGCCGGTGGGTTTCCGTCCACGACAGGGATCTCCGCGACGTGAGCGCCCGGCAGATTGCGGACTACTTCGTGCGCCGGTACCCGCCCGACCGCTGCCGCACACACACGAAGGGCTGCACGCGATGCTGTCTCCCGTGCCACGTCTCCATGTACAACAAGACCTGCGAGGCCTTCCGGAAGATGGCCGAGTGGCTGTACTTCGAGGAGCGGCTGTACGACAAGCCGGTCTGGTCGAAGGGGAAGCTCGCGGAGGTCTACGCGGTCGCGCGGGTCGTGCGGCTCAAGGAGCAGCCACCCGAGATGAACGACGTTGCCCGGGTCCTCGCCTTCCGCGCGTGGCTCATGGACGAGGCTGAGGCGCCGCCCTTCCGCACCCGCGCCCACGGGGACGCCTACGAGCGCGCCCTCGCCCTCTACGAGAAGCTGGGCAGCGCGAAGGAGGTCGCCGCGCGGCTCAAGGTTCCCTACACGACCGTCTGCTTCTGGATTCAGGGGCAGCGCCAGCCGGGCGGACCGTCGAAGATCCGCGCGGAGATGCCCCGCCTCTACGGCTGGTCCCTGTGGTTCCTCACGGAGATCGGGGCCCGGTACGAGGAGATGGTCCACGCTGAGTTCCCCCTCGAAGGCCCGTTCGCGCGGTGGGACCCGCGCGCGGGCACCGTCTCCCTGATCGGGAAAGGCAAGTGGGGCGGCAAGCCTCGCACGGTCACGCTGACGAAGGAGCAGGGCGAGCGCATGGCGGAGCTCGTGGCCTGGCGCACGCGGCTCGGGGCGGTCTTGAGGGAGTGGACCGGCCACGATCCCGCGCCCCGCCTGTTCGTCACGCTCGCGGACTCGCCCACGAGCACGGGCAACGCCCTCCGCGAGACCCCGGGGCCCTGGAACGCAACCCTGCGGCGTTGGGCAGAGCGGTTCAACGAGCACGTCGAGGGGGAGGGCGAGCCCGAGCGGGCCCTCGACATCTCCCTCGTTTCGTCTCACAAGGCAGGACGCGCCGTCAGCATTACCAAACTCGCCCTGGCCGGGGTCTCGGAGAAGGTCATCATGGAGGAACGAGGAATCGACGACCACGCCACGGTCGAACGCTACATCCGGCTCGACCGGGAAGGCAAGCGGGGCGTCCTGGAGGCCGCCGAGCAGACCCTCGCCCGCCGCGCGAACGGGAACCCACAGGCCGCCGATGATGGCGTGAACGGCGCGGTCCTCGAAGAACTCCGGAGTCTGCGAAAGACCGTCGAGGAACTCCGCGCGGAGATCCGCGGGAAGGATGAGGAACTGAGGCGGGAGAGGGAGCGGGCCCGCGAGCTCACGGACCGATTGCTCGGGGCGGAATCATGATGCCGCAGGACGAGGGAAGGGGAGACCAGTCGGCTCCCCA
>DASQGG010000068.1 GCA_035632695.1 Thermoplasmata archaeon | reverse complement strand
TTGCGAAGAGTGGCTCAATGCTTGACCTCCGACTGATCGGGGAAGACGCCAGGCAATACTCTGTCTCCTTTTGGAAAACTGATGGCAAGGACGACCGTATGCTAGCCGTCATCGAGTCCCGTTTCATTCACTAGGCACATGGTCGCCTCGGTCGGGCCGTACTCTGCCCCAAGCTTCACTTAGCCCCGCACCAGAGTTTTAAGGGCATCAGATGATTGCCATCGTCTTGGATGTCAAGGAGCCAGGCTACCGAGTTCCAATTGCGCGCTGGTATCGAGCGCCTCAACGAGATGCAGCAGCGAGCGCGAGCTGCGCTAGTCCGGGGCGGCGATATCCTCATCGTTTCCCCGACCGGATCTGGCAAGACCGAAGCTGCACTCCTCCCTCTCCTAGAATGCCTCTTGCGCCACGATTCCAAGGGAATTCAACTGGTGTATGTAACACCGTTGCGTGCGCTAAATCGGAATCTCACTGAACGCGTTAGTCGTCTCGTTTCTGGCTCGCCGATTACCGCAGCCGTCCGCCACGGCGACACGCCCGCCTCGGAGCGTCGCAGGCAAGCCGCCCACCCACCAGACATCCTAATCACCACCCCGGAGACCCTCCAGGCCATCCTCCCGGGCAAGGTCATGCAGCGCCACCTGCGCAACGTGCGCTTCGTGATCATCGACGAGGTGCACCAGTTCGCCGAGGACCGTCGCGGCGTGCAGCTCGCCGTCGCCCTGGAGCGCCTCCGTCGCATCACGGAGAAGGACTTCCAGCGCATCGGCCTCTCCGCCACGGTTGGCCACCCCGAGCAGATCGCCGCCTTGTTCGGCGGCGAGAAACCCCTCGAGGTCCTCCTCTCCCCCCTCGAGAAGAAGATGGAGTACCGCGTGGAATGGCCGCGCCCCATCGACAAGGACTTCGAGACCGCGCGAGACCTCTACATCAGCCCGGAAGCGGCGGCCTCCCTCTCCGAGATCGACGACACGTTGGACGAGAGCCGCTCCACCCTCGTCTTCGTGAACGCCCGCCCCCTCGCAGAGCTCCTCGGCTCGCGCCTCGCCATGGTCCGCACGGACGTCGGCGTCCACCACGGCTCCCTGCCGCGGGAGGAGCGCGAGCGCGTGGAGGCCGGATTCAAGGCGGGCACGATCAAAGGCTTGGTCTCAACTTCGACCCTGGAGCTCGGGATCGACATCGGCTCCGTGGACCGCGTCCTCCAATACATGTCCCCCCGCCAGGTCACGTCCTTCATCCAGCGTGTCGGCCGCTCGGGCCACACGCTCGAGCGCACGTCGAAGGGCTGCATCCTCGCGGTCTCCGCGGACGACGCGATCGAGTCGGTCGCGGTCGTCCAGGCCGCGGAGGCGAAGGACCTCGAGCCGCTGCACGTCCACGTCAACGCCCTCGACGTCCTCGCCCATCAGATCGTGGGCGCCACGCTGGACCGGGGAGGGACCGCGAATCTCGAGGAAGTCCTCGAGGTTATCCGGAAGGCCGGCCCGTACCACGGCCTCGACTTGGAGCAGGCCGGGAAGGTCGTGGAGTTCCAGGACCACCTGGGCGTCCTCCGGCGCCAGGGCGAGAACGTCCGCGTGACCGCCAAGGGCCGGAACTACTACTACGAGAACCTCTCCACGATCCGCGACGAGCGCCGCTACCCGGTCATCGACCTCACGGACCAGAGGCCCGTGGGCGTCCTCGGGGAGGAGTTCATGGTCCTCCATGCGAAGGAGGGCTTGCACTTCATCGTCCGCGGGCGGCCGTGGAAAATCGCGAAGATCGGCCAGGACGGCGTCGTGTACGTGACGCCGGTCGCGGACCCCAACGCCGCGATCCCGGGCTGGGACGGCGAGATGCTTCCGGTGCCGTACCACCTGGCGCAGCGGGTGGGCGCACTTCGGAAGGACATCGACCGTCGTCTCGCGAAGAGCGGCCTCGAGAAGACGGTGGCCCACTTCGTGAAGGCGTGGCCCATGAACAAGACGGGCGCCAAGCGCCTCGTCGAAGAGGTGGCGAACCACCGCAAGACCGAATGCCCCGTTCCGACGGACGACCGGATCGTCGTGGAGGCCTTCGACCGGTTCCTGGTCGTCCACGCCGCCTTCGGCGAGGTGGTCAATGTCACCCTGGGCGACCTCCTCGAGGAGCTCCTCGCTCGGAAGCACCTTGTGCGGTTCTGGTGGACGGACCCCTACCGCATCCTGTACGAGCTCGTCGCGGACACGCGCGAGCTCGACGTCGAAGGGTTGGTGGAGGATCTCCTCAAGATCGACGACGAGACCCTGGAGGGCGGGCTGCGGGCGCTGCTCGAGGACCACCTGCCCCTCGGCTACTACATGAAGTTCATCGCGGAGCGATTCGGCGCGCTGCGCCGCGGGCTGACGATCGGCGAGGGCGAGATGAACTCCCTCGAGATCCGCTTCGCGAACACGCCGATCTACGATGAAGCGGTGCGGGAGGCCCTCCTGCTCCACGCGGACTTCGAGCGCGTGCGGGAGATCGTGCAGCGGATCCGGAACGGCGACATCCAAGTCGTTGTCCACAAGTCCGACGAGACGCCGACCCCGTTGGCCTATCCGATTCTGCGCCGCTACGTCGAGGCGCCCGAGCTCTTCTCCCCGGAGGCGGAGCGGGCCGAGATCCTGGACCGGATGCGCCTCCACCTCATGTCCGAGCCCGTGCACATGCTGTGCTTCGAGTGCGGGCGCTTCCACGAAGAGGTCCGCCTCGGGGAGCTGCCGGACCACCCGGAGTGCGTGCAGTGTCGATCCCGGTTGCTCACGGTCCTGGGCTTCTCCGCGTGGACGGTGCGGGACGCGCTGGCCAAGCGTCAGCGGAAGCTCGACCTTAGCGACGAGGAGAGGAAGCTGCTCACGCGGTCCAAGCAGATCGCCGACCTCGTGGCCGTGTACGGGAAGCGTGCAGTATTTGCCAGCTCCGTCTACGGGGTGGGCCCAACGACCGCGAGCAAGATCCTCGCGAAGATGGACGAGACGGAGAAGGAGTTCCTGAACGACCTCTTCGAGGCCAAGCTCAAGTACGTGACCACGAGGCCGTACTGGAACGAGCCGCAGGCGAAGCCGAAGATGTACTGACACGGGCTCAGGACTTCGACCGGATGATTCCGTGGGTTGTCCCGGTAAGCACGCACTTCTCGTCTTGGTTGCGGCACTCGAAATCCACGGCGACGGCCAGATGCCCCCCTTCGCGCGACACCTTCGTCACGACCGCGTCGACACGGACCGTGTCTCCCACGAAGACGGGCCGGAGGAACTCGAACGTCATCTCGCGAGCGATGTAGTCCAAGTCGCCCCCGATCTTCGTTGGGACGGTCGCCGTCAGGAGTCCATGGACCATGACTCGACCTCGTTCATCCGGTTGGAGGTGGTGGGTCCCGCGGTCTCCCGAGAGATGTGCGAAGGCCTTGACGTCCTCCATGGTGAACCTCCGCTGCCAGGAGAACTTCTGGCCGACCTCGATGGCCATTCGGTCCACTGACACGCGCGATCTTCTTATGCCTTGACCCGGTGGGTAGCGCGGTGTCGGACCCGGAGGCGCGATATAGCTCACCTCCGTTATCTCGGCCTCATGGACGCCTACCGCCTGAAGGCCAAGGACGTGGCGCAGTGGGAGGATGTCCCGCGGCCCACGCCATCCGCCGGCGAGGTCCTCATCGCGATCAAGGCGAACGGTCTCTGCCGCTCCGATGTGCACGCCCTCCGGGGCGTCCTCAAACAGGAGCCCTCGACGATGGGCCACGAGGGCGCGGGCGTCGTCGAGGCCTTCGGCCCCGGGGTCGCGGCACCGCGCGTCGGGGATCGCGTGGTCGTGAACTACGTGAACCCGGATGGGACGTGTCCCATGTGCCGCGGAGGCCGGGAGGAGATCTGCGAGCGCACGCCCCTCGGATTCGGCGTCGACGGCGTCTTCGCCGAGGCCATCGCCCTCCCTGCCGCGAACGTCGCGGTCCTCCCGGAGACCATTCCCTTCGAGGAAGGAGCGGTGCTCGGATGCGCGGGGTGCACAGCGTGGGCCGCGACCCTGCGATCCGGCCTGCGGCCGGGCCACGCCTGCATGATCATCGGCCTCGGCGGCGTGGGGATGCAGGGCGTGCAGACCGCGAAGCTGTTCGGTGCCTCTCCGATCGTGGCCGTCGACGTGAGCGAGCCGAAGCTCGCCCTCGCCCAGCGTCTCGGGGCCGACGTCCTCGTGAACGCCTCGCGGGAGGATCCCGTCCGCGTAGCGCGCTCCCTCGGCGATGGCCGCGGCGTGGACGTGGCGTTCGAGTACATCGGCCTGCCGCAGACGTTGAACCAGGCGATCCGGGCGGTGCGGGGCGGCGGGACGGCGGTCATGGTGGGCATCCCCGCGGGCGACGTCAGTTTCAACGGACTCACGTTCAACCTGGATGCGAAGACCCTGCTGGCGATCCAGGGGCACACGAACCGGGACCTGCGGGAGGTGCTCGCGGCGCGAGCCCGCGGCCTCCTGAGGACCGGCGAGACGATCACGCACCGCCTGCCCTTCAAGGAGATCGAGCGCGCGTTCGCGATCCTGGAGCGGCAGGAGGGCGATCCCGTGCGTGTCGTCCTGCGCCATTGACGCCGCGTGCGCCCTTGCCGAAGCGACGGAGGCCCTGCCACGAGCTGTTGCAGGGACGGCGGCGTCTCAGCGCTCGTCGTTCGATGGGCTGCGGCGGATGCGCATTTCTTCGGTGAGCTTCCACGTCCTGCCGCCGTCGAAGGACTCCTCGGCGCGCCATCGGAAGGACGTGCCCGTGATCTCGGAGAAGATCCAGTGCTCCGGGTTGCCGTCGTCCTTCGTGGTCGCGAGCACGATTTCATCCCCTACCTTTCGGGCGACGAAACGACGGAGGAGGCTGCGGTCCGGGGCGATCCACAGGCTGGTCCACGTGTCCCCATCTGCGTTGGGGAACCGGATCGTGGTGCCGATGGCCCGCTCCTGCGGCGGATCCCCCTCGAGGGCGCTCTAGATGTCCTGGACCGCGCGGCCACCTAGGATCCAGCGCCAGCGGAGTCGGCCCTTCCTCCTTCGCTCGGAACCGTCGGGTTCGATCCACCGCCAGTCGATGTCCCAGTCGCCCACGAACTGCCCGAAGAGCATGAGGCGGTCCCGGTACCGGGGATCGGGTCCCGCGGCGCCCAGGCCCGGTAGGAACCAGGCGACCTCTACGGCGTCCTCCGGTTTCGCCACACGCGCACCCCCCCGCCGGGCTCACGCCGACTGGCACAGTTCGATCCAGTTTCCGTCCGGGTCCTCGATGTACGCCCAGCGGCTCGTGGGCGCGCGGATCTCTTGCACCATGGGATGGCCCGCCTTCTTGGCCTCCGCGAGGGCTGCGTCCAGGTCCTTCACTTGGAAGGCGAGATGATCCAAGCCTTCCCCCACCGCGTACTTCGTGGCGAAGGGGCTGCCTTTCTCGTAGTAGTTGAGCTCGAGGATGTGCCCGCCCTCCTCCGTGGCCAGGTTGACCGCGATCCCCTTGGCCGCGGCGATCGTGCTGCGCTCGATTTCCTTCATGCCGAGGACGTTCGTGTAGAACTTCACGGACGCGTCGAGGTCCTTCACACGGATCCCCGTGTAGATGAACTTGGCCTTCATGATCTCACCATCGCGAGGCCACGGGACGAGATAACCCCTTAGCCGCCGCACGACGGCTCATACCCCCGCTTTCGGATCGCCTAAGGGCTCCCGGCAGGCTTATCCCAATCCGAGGAAGTCCCCGTCAGGTCCCACGTGGGCACCGTGGGTGAGGTCCTGCGCAGGCATGCCGCCGCACGAGTCGGGGGGGAAGCGACGCCTCGCGGTCCTGCCCCTGGCAAACATCAGCCCGGACCCCAAGGACGAATTCTTCAGCGACGGTCTGACCGAGGAACTCATTTCGACCCTGTCCAAGATCGCAAACCTCGGCGTCATCGCGCGTACCTCGGTCATGCGGTACAAGGCAACCACGAAATCCATCCGGGACGTCGGTCGGGAGCTCTCCGTCGGGACGGTCCTTGAGGGGAGCGTGCGGCGCTCGGGGAACAAGATCCGGATCACCGTCCAGCTCATCGATGCCGCCTCGGACGAGCACCTCTGGTCCGAGGTCTACGACCGGGACCTGGAGGACGTGTTCGCCATCCAGAGCGAGATTGCGCAGCGGGTCGCGCGGGCTCTCCGAGTGCAGATCCGTCGCGCGGAGAAGGCCGGGATTGAACGGAAACCCACCGAGGTCCCCGAAGCCTATGCCCTGTACCTCCAGGGTCGCGTCTCCCTGAACCTCCGGACGGAACCGTCCCTCCGCAAGGCGATCGACCTGTTCCAGGACGCCCTCGCCCGCGACTCCCGATACGCCCTCGCGTACACGGGTCTCGCGGACGCCTATGCGGTGCTCGCCCTCCTCGAGTTCGCCCCCCCGAACGAGGCGTTCCCCAAGGCGCGCGCCGCTGCGGCAAAGGCCCTGGAGGTCGACAACCGGCTCGCGGAGGCGCACACCTCCCTGGGACTCGTCCGTTTCCAGTACGACTGGGACTGGTCCGGAGCGGAGGCCGAGTTCCGCCGCAGCCTCGAGCTGAACCCGAACTACCCGCAGGCCCACCAGTTCTTCGCGGACTACCTGAAGGCCATGGGGCGCTTCGACGAGGCGATCGCGGAGATGAACCGGGCCTTGGAGTTGGACCCGCTCTCCCTGGCCATCAGCACGGGGCTCGGGCACGTCCTCTACCTCTCGCGGCAGTACGATCGGGCCATCGACCAGTACGGGCAGGCGCTCCGGCTCGATCCCGGGTTCGTCCAGGCCCACCTCTGGTTCGGTCGTCCGTACCTTCAGAAGGGCATGTTCGAGGAGGCCATCGCCGAACTCACCCAGGCCGTCACGCTCTCCAGGGAGAGCACGGTCTCCCTGGCCACCATCGGCCAGGCGTATGCCGCGGCGGGCCGCACCGCGGAGGCGCGCGAGACCCTCCAGCAGTTGCTTGACCGGGCGCAGCGCCAGTACGTCCCCTCCTATTGGATCTCCTTGGTCTATGCGGCCCTCGGCGAGCGGGACCAGGCGTTCGCCTGGCTCGACAAGGCGCTCCAGGAGCGTTC
>DASQGG010000067.1 GCA_035632695.1 Thermoplasmata archaeon | reverse complement strand
CGGGGGGTTCGCCCTGGCCATTCCGATCACGATCGCAGGCCTGTTCCTGACGGCCGCGAACCCGCGCCCCTTGCTCCCCGTCGCGGGGGAGTTCCAGTTCGTCCAGCCTTCCTTGTTCTACAGCTTCCTGAAACTCTTCTTCCCCATCTCGGCCAACGTCGCCATCCATCCGCTCGCGTTCGCGGGCTGGGTCGGGCTCTTCGTGACCGCAATCAACCTGCTGCCCGCGGGGCAGCTCGACGGCGGCCACATCGCCCGCGCGCTCCTGGGTGACCGCCAGCGCCTGATCTCCTGGGCCGCGGTGGCCTTGCTGGTCCTGATGGGCGCGTACTACTCGGGCTGGTTCATTTTCGCGTTCCTGATCCTGCTCATCGGGGTGCGCCATCCCCCGCCGCTCAACGATCTGAGCCGGCTCGATGTGCCCCGGACCCTCGTGGGCATCGGGGCGGTGGTCATCCTTCTCAGCACGTTCGTGATCCAACCGTTTGTGTTCGTTCCGCAGGTCCAGGGAATCTCCTTCCAGTCCGTCGCGGGCGCCCCGATCTCGGAGCTCACGACGAACGTCACGCCGGCGTCGACGGCCAACCTGAGCTTCGCCCTGAACGACACGAGCACGGTTCCGGACCAGGTGCACCTCGTGATCAATCCTAACAACCTCAACCTCGCGAACTTCACAATCGAGTACGTGAACGTGACGATCGACGGACGCCTGACCGTGGTCAACGGGCCCACGACTTCGTTCACGCTCGGGAACGGCCAGCGGGCGGTGGTCGTTCTCCGCGTCGACGTGCCTAAGACCGCGACACCGGGCGTGACGGCCTCCTTCAGCGTCCAAGCACTTCTCGGGGACACGAACACAGGACCCGGACTCGCCATCAACCTCCACGTCACGTAGCGAAGACGCAGAACGTGCGGACCAGCGAGCGGTGGACGCGCATCGCATGTCGCTCGAGCAGAACCCAACGCGTCTCCCCCAGGGCAATGGCCCCCTCGTCCGGGAGCACGACGGCCACGAAGCGCTTACGGGGCACGACTTCGTCCCACGCGGCAAAGGCCCGTTCGTACAACGCCAATCGGGATTCGCCCCGCGTGGATGCGGCACGGCCGTAGGGAGGGTCCGTCGCGATCCCGTGGATGGTTCCGCGACGCCAGGGCCCGCGTCCCGCCTCCGCGGTCACGAACTCGGCGTCGGCGTGGAGGGCACGGAGGGACTTCCGCGCGCCGTGGACCATGAGGGTCCGGACGTCCCCGCCCAGGGGTCGTAGCCCGATCTTCGCCGCCTCCAGGACCACGCCGCCGGTGCCGCAGAACGGATCCAGGAGGATGCCTCCGGTCGGCACCCGGGACAGATTGACCAGAGCACGGGCGAGTTTGGGGTGCAGGGAAATCGGGAGGCTGAAGCTCCGATGGGTCACCTTGCGCGCCTCGAGCCCGGGGCGATCCACGCGGAACAGGACGCGCCCCAGGAGGAAATCCTCCCCGAGGAGCAAGCGGAAGTCCACGGAGGGCGAACGGAGGTCAACGCGGCCCGTGCGGCCAAAGTCCGCCCCGAGTGCCCCTTCCACGGCGTTCGTGTCCAGGTCCACCCCGAGACCGTGCGCCCGGGTGCGAAAGGTCTTCCCGCCGAGTTCGTAGGATCGAGCGTAGGCGCGGAGCTCGTCGAGATCTCCGTGCGCCAGCTCCTCGCAGACGACGTGGGCAAGACCCAGTCGCCGCGCGGCCCGGGCGACCGGTCCGATCGCGTCAAGGCGGAGGAGTTGGGAGGACAGGGTCGCCTCGCGGACCGTGCAGCCTTCCGCCTCGAGCGCGGCAAGGGCCTCGGCCCGCGGTAGGGTGGGATGCTCTCCCGAGAGTTCGATCCAGAGACGCACGCCGCCGCATCCCGACGGAGGCACATGAGGATGCCGACGACCGTCACGTTGAAAAGGCGGCGGCACTTGGCGGGGCGTTGTTGCAGATTCGGCCGTTCATTCCGAACGACATCCCTGCCGTCGCATCCATCGTGCGCGAGGCGTTGCGCGAGAACTACCCGACTTCCTTGTACCTGGACATCCACCGCTGGTGGCGGGAAGGATTCCTGGTCTCCGACCTGGACGGCCATCCCGTGGGGTTCTTGGCGGCGGTCATCTCCGCAGAAGGCCAGACGAGGATTCTCATGTTCGCCGTAGCCGCGGGGTTCCGCGACCGAGGGATCGGCACGCAGCTCATGAACGCCTTCATCCAGAATTGCGGGATGAAGGGCATCCGCCGCATCGAGCTCGAGGTGCGCCGGTCCAACGAGGCGGGGATCCGCTTCTACCGCCGATACGGATTCGACATCGGGTACGTACTCCCCGCGTTCTACACGGACGGCGAGGACGGCTACAAGATGTTCAAGACCCTTTGACGGGCACGGTCATTGGTATCCCTGGACGTCGTCGCCCTCATGGACGTTCCAGTAGTGGTATGGGGAGGATTCCTTCTGGGCCGCGGACATGTCCGTGCCCACGCCCGCCGTGTACGACCCGTAGCGCTCCTTGATCTGTTCCTCGATGGTTCGGGCGATCTTGATCGCGCGCTTCACGTGGTCTGCGGCGATCGCGTTGGATTCCTCCGTGACCGCGATGTCGCCCGCCGACCGGATCAGGCCGCCCAGCTCCCGCAGACGCAGGGTGAGGGCCCTGTCCTGGTTGTCCAGCGCCTTCGCGCGGCGTCGCGCCTCGTCGATGACCACACGGACCGCATCCACCGTCGCGGCAGGGATGCGCTTGTCCACCGCGATCTCCTGCGCGATGAACTGGGCGAGCTTGGCCCGGTTCGCCTCCGTGTCGGGCATCGTCGTTTCCACGAGGACCTCGTAGCCGCCTCCTGTGATGCGCGAGCGGAGCGGCGAGAGGATGTGGGGGAGGTCCTGGATGTTGCATGCGCCCACGAAGATGAAATCGCAGGGCACGCTGTCCACCTTCACGCTCGCTCCGGCGCTCTGGGGATTGCGCCCCGAGATCGGGAAGCGCTTCTCCTGCATCGCGGTCAGGATGAACCGCTGCAGATGCCCCAGCAGGGGCAGCTCGTCGATGAACAGGACGCCTTGATGGGCCTCGTGGATGGACCCGGCGACGACCCGGTCGTACGGCTGGGTGCCGAGCTGCGGATGGCCTCCGTACGGATCGTGCCGCACGTCGCCGAGCAGCTCCGTCTCGCTCGCACCCGTGGACAGGACGAAGGGGCTCCGGGTGATCGGCACGAGAACCTTGCGCGGGCTCTCCTTCTCCATCTCCCGCCGCTTCTCCAGGGCTTTCTGGTCGAGCACGCGGACCATGTCGCCCGCGCGCTCGTACACGACGACCTCCTCCTTGCCGAACTGGTTCCGGGTCGTCGTGACGCGATCCCGTCCGCCCATCTGGCCCAAGGTCACCTCGAAGATCCCGCTGAACAGGTCGCCGAACGGGTTGCCTGCGGTGGGGCCCTGGGCGACCATCTTGGGCCGCGAGCATTTCGGGCACATGCGCTCGGTCGGCGAGGAATACGTGCCGCAATGGACACACTTGTAGCCGAGGCGCTCCGCGACGTTGATCGGTGCCTCCTTGGGGTCGATCAGGTCGCCCTCGGCACCCGCCATCCGACTCTGCTCCGCGAGGACCTCGTCGCGGCGGCGCACCTCGACGAGGGGCCGCTCGGGGTTCTCAGGGTTGTGGACGATCCGGATTTCCTCGGTGACCGGAGGGAGGTGGAGGGAGAGCGCCTGAGCAATCATGGACTTGCCCGTTCCCGGCGGTCCCACCAGGAGCAGATGGCGCCGCTGCCGCGCCGCGACCCGAGCGAGCTTCACCGCCTCGTCCTGGCCGATGACCCGCTTCATCGGGTCGTCCGGGATCGCGATCTCCGCGGTCGTCTCGAGCTCGTCGAGGGAGAAGCCCTCGTCCGTGGTGAGCAGCTTGGACCGGGCGATGGTCGCCACCTCGCTCACGCGGAGAGGTCGCTCCGCGTCCACACCTCGACGCCCGCGGGCTGCTTGGTGATCGTGCCCATCTTGGTGCCGACCACGGAGTGCATGTTCATCTCGGACGCGATGTCCAGGATTCGCTGCGTGATGATCCCGTCGAAGACCAGGGCGCGGGTCTGCTTCGTCGTCTTCAGGGTCTCCACGAGCTCGCGCACGGGGACCTCCGCGACGACGGAGTCGCCGTCATCGAGCAAGCGGGCCTTGGACGAGCCGCCCATCGCGAGGAGCATGTCGCGGTACTTCTCGAGCTTCGGGTTCAGCGCCTTGGTCGCGGGCGTCAGGGGCGCGGGCTCGCGAGGCTCTCGCGGTTCGCGGGGCTCCCGGGGCTCCCGAGACTCTCGGGGCTCCGGTCGGGACTCGCCCCTGGGCTCGGGACGGGGCTCGCCGCCCGGTCCGCCCTTCGGCGCCGAGGGCGCCTCGGGGAATTCGGACTCGGGCTTGTAGACCTGGCCCGAGAGGCCGTACATCTCGATGTACTGGTCCGCGGGGATCTTGTTCCGCAAGGCCTTCATGATCTGCTTCTGAGTGAGCTCCTCGACCTCCTTGCCGCGCGGTGCGCGGGCGATGAAGTCGACCTCGGCCACCTGGAGGAGCTCGCGCAGGATCAGGTCGCCGCCCCGGTCTCCGTCCACGAAGGCGGTGAGGGCGCGCTCCTTGGAGAGTTCCTGGATGGTCTTGGGGACGTTCGTACCTTCCACCGCGACGGCGTTCTTGATGCCGCTGCGCAGGAGGTTCAGGACGTCCTGCCGTCCCTCGACCGCGATGATCGCGTCGCTGTCGGCGACGTTCGGGCCCGCGGGCAGGCGCTCGGGGCCGAAGGAGACGATCTCCGCGACCGTCACGCTGCCGCGGACCTCGTCCAGGAGGTCCGTGCCGCTCGTCTTGGACTCCTCAACCATGGCGGAGAGGAGCTGCCGTGCGCGCTCGATGATCTTATTCCGCTTCGAGATTCGGACATCCTCAACCTTGTCGACCTTGATGGAGGCCTTGCATGGTCCCACGCGGTCGATCGTCTCGAGGGCGGCGGCCAGGATCGACGTCTCCACCTGGTCCAGGGAGGACGGGATCAGGATGGTCCCTTCCGTCCGGCCTTTCTTGCTCTGCGCGTCGACCTCGATGCGGCCGATACGGCCGCTCTTCTGGAGATCTCGGAGATCTAGTTCCTCGCCGAGGAGACCCTCGGTCTGTCCGAAGACCGCGCCGACAACGTCGGGCTTCTCCACGATGCCCTCCGCCTCGAGGCGGGCTTGGATCAGGTACTTCGTTGTACTCGGATCGATGTTCATGTTTCACGTTCCGGGAAGCGCCGGCCGCTACCGACGACCCGCCTCTCCGGACGGCTCTTGCGCCCCGCAGGGCACGCTTCGCAGCTCCCAGGTCGGGAGGAGTGAAAGGAGGATTCGGATGAGTGGGATCGATGAATCGCGGTTCGACCGCTATCCCAAGTCGTCACTGGAGGCGGCCCTATTTAAATATTCTTGAGCGCTGATTCTCAGCCCCGAGAACGTCTTCGGTCGTCCCGGCGGCGCACGGCCTCCGAGTAGTAGCGCTTGGAGGGGCGCTGCCGGTCCCCGATGGCCGCGAGGGCCGCGATGCGCTCCGCGAAGCGATGGAGCGACTCCACGTCCTTGATGTCCTTGCGACACAAGATGGCGAGGCGGGCCCGCAGCTCGTCGTCGTATCGCACGCCGTTCGCCGTCAAGGCGTCGCGGAGATTGCGGGCGATCCGTCCCCCGCGCACGTCCCAGTCCGTCATGATGATGGCCTCGGGATACTCGCGGGCGATGGCCTCGCACAGCGCGAGAACGGAATTCCCGCGGTTCAGCACGCGGATATCCCCGAGCACGCCGAGCTCCGCGAGCGCGCGGCGGTCGTATTCACCCTCCACGATGACGGGTGCGCGGTGGTTCTTCTCGATGAGGTCCTCGAGGACGCGCTCGAGATCCTCGTGCACAGCGATGTAGTCCATCAGCCGCCCCTCAGGCCCAGCCGCGACTCGACGCGTTCCTTGGAAAGGCCTCGGATGGACACGGTCTTCCGATGACTTCGGTGACCGCCCACGATCCGCAAGGCGGAGGGAGGAACCTCAAGATGCTGGGCGAGGAACCGCAGCAGCTCCGCGTTCGCGGCGCCTTCCGTGGGCTTCGCCGCCACGCGCACCACGATCCCGTGCCGCCAGGGATCCACGCCGCGGAACTCCGTGCGGGCGGCGCTCGGCGTGACGACGAGATCGAGCAGGATGCTCCCCGTGGCCGCATCCTCCCGGACCACCGCGGCGGTCGGACGATGAACGCTCATCGTGGAAGCTCTATCGACCCGGGGGACATATGTCTTCCGGCATCGACGCGAGGTTCCCGCAACCTTCCGGGAGGCGAACGTCCGGGACGGCCTACCCGAGGCGCCGCGGCAACCCCGATCGACGTGACCCCATGTGCACCACGACATTGCCCGGCGACGGCGTCTTATAGCCGCCTCGGGATAACGTCGGCGTGCCTGGGGAGGAAGAGGTCAACTTCGAGCGCGTGACGAAGGTCTACCGAGAGGAGGGCGGGAAGAAGACCCTCGTCGGGCTCGAGCAGGACTTCTACGACAAGCTCGCGGCGTACGTGAAGCGGCTCGAAGAGAACGCGAACAAGGAGGCCCTCGCGAGCCCGAACTCCCCCAAGGCGCTCATGCTCCAGGATGAGCTGCGGAAGGTGCACAAGCGGCGCGAGCAGATCTTTACGTACCGCGAGCGGAAGCTCGCCCTGCTCGCTTCGAGCAAGGCCAGCGGGGCGGAGATCGAGGTGCTCACGCTCCCTCACCAGGACCGCGAGCTGTTCGACGCCATGGTGTCCCTCCTGGTGAAGACCCGCGCGGACGCGTTCGGCGGCTCGCCCTTCGGGACCGAGCCCGGGCCCGTTGAGACGGAAGGAGACGCCAGCGCGGCGGCCTCGGCGGCACCGCCGAAGAAACCCGCGGGGATGAAGGTCCTCTCGAGCGAGGAGACGAAGAAGCCCAAGGTGGCCCCGAGCCTCAAGGACCACGTGCTCGTCCACGTGCTCGAGGATCTGCCCCCCTTCGCGGGTCTCGACACGACCTACAGCCTGAAGAAGGAGGACGTCGTGACGTTGCCCAAGACAATTGCGGAGATTCTGGTGAATCGCGGCAAGGCGCGGATCGTGCAGATGTCCGGGGCGGGCGCGTGACGACCACGCTCGTGGCGCGTCGAAGGGTCGCCCTCCGCCTCCTCCTCTTCGAGGCCGCGCTCCTCGGAGGCATCCTCGGCGCCTTCGCGTTGATCTCGTTGTGGCGGGTCGGCACCGCGCCGCTCCAGACGCTCGTCCTCCTGGGAGGAGCGCTCATCGCGCCCGTCCTCGGAGCGGAGTGGTACTGGGTGCGCAGGGACTGGAAGCTCCTCGACGCGGGATTGGGCGAGCGCGAGCGCGGCCCGTGAGCGTACCCCCGCAAGCATTAAGTAGTTCTCGCGCGTAGGGATGAAGGCTCTCTGCGGCACCTGGGCTCCGCACGCTATGGCGACCCGTTTCTGTGCCGGGAAAGTATGTGCACCCCCGACGCTCGCGGGACGTCCGGCGGGGAAGAGGTAGAGGCCGCGGGAGGAGCTCGGCTCCGTTCGTACCGCGCGCCGCTGATACCGATCATATGCATCCTGGACGTGTGCTAAGCCGACAGGTCAGTGGCTAATGCGCTGTCTGGGGAATGGCTCGGCTCGGGCGCCGATGAAGGACGTGTCAAGCTGCGAAATGCGTCGGGTAGGCGCAAGAAACCTGTGATCCGACGATCTCCGAATGGGACCTCCTAACCGCGAGGTTGTTCCGTGAGGAACGGGAACCCCCGGAATCGAAGCATCCTAGTACGGGGAGGAAAAGAAACCAATCGGGATGCCCTCAGTAAAGGCGATCGAAGAGGGTACAGAGCAAACCGAAGCCTCCGTTGAAAGACGGCGGCGGTGTGGTGTTCGGACTCCGGTACACCTTACCCTGTCAACTCGAACTCCGGTGGAATGCCGCGACCAGAGAGGGTGACAGTCCCGTAGAGGCAAGCGGGGAAGGTGATTCGGGGTATCCAGAGTAGCGTGCGTCGGATATCGCGCGGGAATATGGGTGGCATGAACATCCAAC
>DASQGG010000066.1 GCA_035632695.1 Thermoplasmata archaeon | reverse complement strand
AACGACCAGCTCAGACGACACATGCGCGAACTACTCTTGAAGTACGAGCACGATAACCAACCCGTGCTCGCGGACTGGCGCGGGATGCCCTCGGAAGCCATCGGCACGGACGTCCTCCTGGGCTCCCTCCTCGAGCAGACGTGATACCGCGGGAGTGCACAGGTTGATTAGGCTCGCACAGAGAATACTGGACTAGGGGAGCGTCGCATGGCCGCGCTTGGGTACCTGACGTGGGCTCCTCTGGTAAGTGCGGCCATCTGGTTCTCCCTGTCCGTGTACCTCGTGCGCCTCGAACGCTACCGGACGTGGACGGAGGTCTTCTTCCTCGGCCTGTGCGCAGCCACAGGGTCGTACGCCCTGAGCGACGCGGTCTTCTTCAGCATGGGCAACCCCAGCGACGCGAAGGTCGCGGCGACGGTGTCCCTGGGCAGTCTCACGTTCGGCGGCTTCCTGATCTTCCTCTACGGGATGAGCCTCTACCGGCGCTTTCGCGCGGTCCTGCTCGTGAGCATCGTGCCCGTCGCGTTCTTCGTGATCACCTTCTACGAGATGATGTTCACGGACTTCCAGAGCATCTCGAGCACAGGGAGTGGGGCGCCGTACGTTCCCGTGTACAATCCCACCTGGCTGTACCCATGGATCCTTCTCATGCTCGGGCTCATGGGTGGAGGGTTCTACGGAGTCTTCCGGACGTACCTGGAGATTCGCCCACAGAATCCCAAGGTGGCGCGCCGAATCGGGTTGACCCTGCTTGGACTCGCAGTCGCGGCCGCGGTGGGAGCCGCATCGAACGCCTACCTTGCCGTCACGGGATACCGGGTGCCTCCGTTGTTCTCAAGCACCCTGGGCTTGCCTGGCCTCCTCGTATTCTACGCGACCACGCCGAGCGCCCTCTCCCGCCTGAATACCATGGTCCTTCGGCGGAAGGAGTCCCAGTACGACGTCAAGGGCGCATTCCTGACTTACAGCGACGGCACGCTGATCGGGTCCAAGATCCAGCCCGAGGAGCAGATGATCGACGCCGACGCCTTCAGTGCGACCTTGGACGTCATCCAGAACTTCATGCGCACCTCGTTCCCCACGCTGCGGGGGAAGTGGCTCAAGTCCATCCGCCACGGGGAGTTCACGCTCGTCATGGAGCGAGGGCGACACACATACCTCACCCTGGTCATCGGCGGCCAGGAGAACGACCAGCTGCGTCGCAAGGTCATCGAACGGCTCACGGCCTTCGAGAAGGCGAACCAGGAACCGCTTTCCCGATGGCGCGGCATGGCGGCGGATGCCGTAGGCGTCGATGCCCTGCTGGACTCCATCCTCACCGGCTAGGGTTGCCGCGCTTACAGGTACACCTGGACCAAGCCCGTCGGCGAACCGACGACAAAGAGCTTGCGCGGCTTCTCCTTGAGCCGGACCACCCGCTGCTGGAGTTTGAGCTCGCGCTGGAGGTAGCGGTCCTTGATCTCATCGATGGAGACGTACTTCTTGCTCAGCGCCTCCCCGGAGTGCAAGAGCTTCGCGAGGCACGCTACGGCGACCATGGCCGCATACTCGTCGTAGGACCAGTTCGAGTTCAGGCTCCCGTTCTGCGAGTACAGGTACGCGGACTTGCGCATGCGGATCGGGATCCAGCCGCCGCTCACCTGGAGCTTCGTGTGGCGGACGACCACGTCGATCTCGGGCAGGGCCTCGAGCAGGGCGCGGCCTTGCTCCGTCAGGAACCACTCCTCCTCGTACTCCAGGAGGAAATGGGCGTCGAACTTGGCGGTTGTGGGAGGCGGGAAGGCTTTGGACAGGAGCGGGCTGAGTTCGTAGCCTTCGTGCATCCCGTGGAGGTTCATCCGGATCTTGTGGCGGCGCGCGTAGCCGCGGAATGGCTCGACGCCGTGGGCCATGATCTCCAGGAAGCGCTTCGTGTCTTCGGGTCCGCGCTCGCGGTTGTAGATCGTGTGGGTGAGGAGGACCGCGCGCTGCGCGCCCAGTGAGGCCAGGGTGTGCACGAGGGCAAGGCAGTACATCCCCGCGTCCGTCTCGACGTCCATCGTGGCGGGCACGGAAAGCGTGGACCGTGTTCCGTCCGGGATGTCGTAGAGGACGAGGTCTCGCACGCTGTCCAGAGCGCGGTTCGGGCCGATGCGCAGGCTGAGAGAATGGGAGAGGCCCTCCCACGCAGCGACGAAGGCGTCCCGGATCGCCTCGGGGGTGGCCAGCTGAAGTGCCCCCCCACTCCGGGCCGGGAGTGGTTTCCGGACGTCCACGTAGTCCGCCGACTCAACCAGGGACTCGAAGAGGTCCGCCTGGAGGTCGGCGTCCGTGGCTCCAGATACCGTCGAATCAGGGGGTTCCAGTCCTGGTTCCTCGGGGGTGGCCGGCCGGTTCCGGGCGGGGAAAGCCTCGGTCATCTGGTGGTCTCCTCCTCTCCCACTCATTCCCAGATGTGATTATCAATTACTTAATGGCTATCATCCGTAGAAAAAAATAGCAAATGCTACTAAATGTAGAAATAGCGGGACGCCCTTCTCGGTTTCGTGACCCCGAAAACCCCGCCCCTGGCACGGAGGGAGAAGGTCCAGTACAACATCCGCGTGGAGGCCGAGGTCCTCCGACGCTTCCGGGAGTACTGCGCCCGGAACGGACTGGACCCGCAGGGCCAGATCGTCCTGTTCATGAAACGGGTCCTCGAATCGGAGTTCGACTTCCAGGAGCGGCTGTGGTCGGCGCTCCGGCCGGAAAGCTCCTGAGGAGCGGCCCCGCCGGAACGTCGAGCCGGCGCGCGATCATGGCGACCTCCTGCCCGCGGAGCCCGCTCGGGCTGATCGTGACGATCACCCGGCTCTCCCGCAAGGCGGCCGCGTCCACCGTGTCCTTCACGAACGCCAGGAGGGCGCGGAATTCCGCGAAGAGCGCCATCTGCTCGATTGCCGCCAAGACGATGGGGTCGCCGGGGTGGGACGCAAGGTAGGCCGCGACCGCACGCCGTGCCTCCGTGTCCAAGGCCGTGGGCCGCGCGCACGCCTGGCCGGGTTCCGGATGCTCCGTGATCCAGAGGATCTCGAAGCCCTCACGGAACTTGCGCCGGACCTTCGAGGGATGCTCCGTGGTCACGACGAGGCCGCGGCCCGCGGACACGAGGGGAAGGAGGGACGCCACATCCTGGGCCGGGAGGAAGAGGAGCGCGTGGTCCTGCGCATGGGGCACGACTCCGTTCGAGAGCTCCCGGACCTCGAGGACGTGGTCCACGCACCCGCTCAGGATGGCGACCTGTTCCGGCGTGAAGCTCCCGTCGCCCGCGGTGACGATCACGGTCCCGTTCGACGAACTCGCCTGGTTCGCCACGCGCTTCAGGAAGCGGGCGACCGCGTCGAAGCCGTTGACCGACGCAAGGAAGTCGAGGTCGTCCAGGAGGACCGCGGTCCCGGGATTCTCTCGGAGGAACTTGAGGACCGTGTGGACGAGCTCGAAATCGAGCGCCTGCGGGCGGACGGTCCGCTCCTCGGAGGAGACGCTCGTGATCCAGAGAATCGGCGTGCGCGCGAGCCCGAACCGCTCCGCCACCCGGGAGGGCGCGAGGCCCGTCACGCAGAGGCCGGGCGTCGTGGAGACGATCTCCCGGAACGCGCCCATCCCCGCGGCCCGGCCCGGCTCGAGGACGAGGTAGTTGAAACCCCGCGAAAGCGGATGCCGCGTGGGCGCGCCGGCCAGGGGTTCCGTGACGGGCTCGATCACCAGGTAGCGGTAGCGCGCGATCGCGAAGGCGAGGAAGACGGACCAGACCAAGGTGTACAGGGAACCGAAGCCGACGCGGGTCGTGAAGCCGTTGAGCAAGGGCCAGAAGATCTCCGTCAAGCCCGCGGGGATCGACCCCAGGAGCAGGCCCAGGACGACGACCCCTTGCATTCGCCGCAGGTTGCTCCCGCGGACCCGCCACCAATCCGACACGAAGAGGGCGACGCTGAGGTAGAACCATGCCGCGTACAGCGAGGCCAAGACCGGGTACGCATCGCCGACGAGGGCGTCCGGACCCAGGAACCCGGGTCCCACTCCCGCGATGAGATGCGAGGTCCCGAAGATCAGGTAGGCCCATCCGAGGACGGGGGCGTACACGAGAGGCACGTACGCCGGGCGGAACCAGGGACGCTTCTCCGGGTACACGAGGGCCAGGGACATCAAGGCGGCGGGCACCGCGCTGATCCCGAGCCAGACGCCCTGGACCCAAGGATAGACCAAGGCGGGCGCCCCGCCGGAGGGGATCGCTCGCTCGACCGCCTCGCAGGCGTCCCACCACACGAAGGTCATCATCAAGGCGAAGAACGCCCGGTTCGGCGCCGCCCGCGGACGCGTCCCGAGGACGTACACCGCGAGGAACGCGCTCACGCCCAGGGCCGCGAGGGACAGCCCCGGTCCGAGCAGGTTCAGGCTCCCACCCGCGCCGTGGTCTCACTCCGACACGATCTCGAGGCCGTTGTCCTCGACGAGGAGCGGATAGTAGTCCAGGTCGTGGTCCACGCCGCGCATCTTGACCACGCCGATGTACCGGCGCACGGACGTGCTCATCCCGATGTCGATCTCCCGGAGGCGGAGGTGGACGATCGTGTCCGCGAGGAACTCCTCGACGCCGTGGTGCGCGAGGCGGACGCTGTCCCGGGCCATCTCGGAGACGAGGAACGTGGTCGCCTCGAGCTCCCGCAGCTCCTCGAAGAAATGGAACACCTCGTTCCGCGGGTTGTCCATGGGCGTGAGGGCGTACAGGGCGTCGAGGCTGTCGATGGCGAGGAGGTCGCAGCCCATCTCCTCCTTGTAGCGACCGAGCTGGCGGCGGAGGCCCAGGAGCCACCGCGGCTGCTCCCGGAGATCCTCGATCTCCCGACGCAGCGCGCGCACGTCGATGATGTGCACGCCCTTCACGCGCTCCGGGTCCATGCCCAGGGAGGCCATCTGGGCCACGAGGGAGCCGCGGCTCTGCTCCATGGAGAGGTACAGGCTGGACGCGCCGTGGTCCTTGGCCTCGTGGTACAGGATGCGGTACGCGAACGTGGACTTCAACGAGCCCGGCGGTCCGGCGACGAGGACGATGTGACCGCGCGGTATGCCACCGCCGAGGCGCTCATCGAGGCCGGCAATCCGCGTGGGAACGCGACTGTCCAGTGGTGGAACTCCGGACAAGGAACCCTCACTCCCCGGCCCGTGACGGACCCTAGCACGGCGAAGGGGTCGTGCGGATATATACATTCGCGCCGCACGGGTCACATGGTCCCGTTTTCACCCGGGACCGGGAAGTGCGCGGCCTGGCGGGCGAAAGCTCCTTATCTCCGGGACCATCCTCCCGCCGGGGTTCGGCATGCCCGCGACCACCGTGGTGGGCGCCCAGTTCGGGGACGAAGGCAAGGGCAAGATCATCGACTTCCTCGGAGAGCACGCGGACGTCGTCGTGCGATTCCAGGGCGGGGCAAACGCGGGCCACACGGTCCAGGTCGGGGACGAGCTTTTCGCCTTTCATCTGATCCCGTCCGGGATCCTACGCCGCCGCACGCTGAACGTGATCGCGGGCGGCGTGGTCGTGGAGCCCGGCCAACTGCTCAAGGAGATCGACGAGGTGGAGGCTCGCGGCCATCCCGCGAAGAACCTCCGCGTCTCGGACCGCGCGCATGTCGTCCTGCCGTACCACAAGATCATCGACGGCCTCGAGGAGACGCTCAAGGGCAACCTCGCCGCCGGGAGCACACGCCGCGGGATCGCGCCCGTGTTCGAGGACAAGGTGGGCAAGTGGGGCCTGCGGATGTGCGACCTCGTGGACCCCGATGTGCTGCGGGAGAAATTGAGCCTCGTCGTGCCCATCAAGCAGCGGCTCATCCAGGCGTACGGCGGAAGCGACGTGCTCGACCTGGAGAGCATCTACACGGAGTACGAGCTCTACGGGAAGCGGCTTGCGCCCTACGTGACGGACACGTCCGTCCTCCTGGACGGCCTGCTCCGCCGCGGGAGGCGCGTCCTGTTTGAGGGCGCACAGGGAACGCTCCTTTGCATCGACCACGGGATCTACCCGTTCGGCACCTCGAGCAACTGCACGGCCGGGGCCGCGGCCACGGGCGCGGGGGTCTCGCCCGCGTACATCGACCGCATCATCGGCGTGGCCAAGGCGTTCACGTCCCGCGTGGGGGCGGGACCCTTCCCCACGGAGCAGCAGGACGACGTGGCCACGCACCTCCGAGAGACGGGCGGCGGAGAGTACGGGACCACGACGCACCGGCCGCGCCGCGTGGGCTGGATCGACCTCGTCATGCTCCGAACCGCGGTCCGGGTGAACGGGCTCACCGGGCTAGCGGTGACCAAGCTCGACGTGCTCGGGGGACTCGACAAGGTCCGCGTATGCACGGTGTATCGCCACAAGAGGTCCACGCTCAAGGACTTCCCCGCCTCGACGAAGATCCTCGCGGAGGCGGAGCCCGTGTACCGGGACTTCCGCGGCTGGCCCGAACTTTCTGAGGACGCGTGGATCGGCGTCGCGAAGAAAGGCCGGCGCGGCCTTCCCGCGGCGATGGGCCGATATCTCGCGTTCCTGGAATCCGCGCTCAAGGTCCGAGTGGACATCGCATCCGTCGGCCGCTCGCGCGCGGCGACCATGTTCCTCCGCCGCTGAGACCGCAGGGCGTTAGGTGGCGGCCAAGGACTCGAGCCGCCCCCGGAGCTCGCAGGCTTTGCAGAGGTCGTGGATCGTGGGCTCGCCGCATCGCGCGCAGGCGCGCAAGGAAGCGGGAGGCCAGGCGGCCTGAAGCGCCGGGCGGAGCCCGTCGTACCCGCGGACAATCGCGTGCCGCGTACCGGGGCTGTCTCCCTCCAGCCGATGCAGGAGCTCCTTGAAGCGGCCGCGCTGGGCGCGCGCGGCGTACGGGCACTCCGCGTCGTGGAACGGGATCTGCCGGAGGAATGCGTACAGGTAGGCCTCGAGCTCGGGAATCATGCGGAGGGGTTGGAGCCGCGGGATGAGGCCGGGTTGGACGTGCTCGTGGGGACCGAGGCGCGCGAGCCGGTCCACGTCCCCGCGGGCCACGTTCATCAGGATGGACTCCGCGGTGTCGTCGAGGTTGAGTCCGGTGGCGAGGAAGTCCGCGCCGATTTCCCGTGCGGTCTCGTTGAGCGCGTGCCGGCGGAAGACCCCGCAGTAGCTGCACGGAATCGCGTCCGGATCGAGGCGGACCACCCGATCCATCTCGAAGCCCTGCGTGTCCTGGTAGGAGACCACGTGGTGCGCCACGCCCAGCTGGGCGCAGAGGGCTTTCGCGGTCTCCAGGCTCGGCGGGCGGTACCCCGCGATGCCCTCGTCGACCGTGATCGCCTCCAGGGTCACGTCCGTCCGCCGTCCCAGGTAGTCGTGCAGGAGGACCAGGGTCGTGCTGCTGTCCTTGCCCCCGGAGAGACCGACCGCGATCTTCGTCGCGCCCCCGGAAAGATCCAGTTCGCGGCGGATCTCCTGCTTCACCCGGCGCTCCACGTATTCCCGGAAGTGCGCGGCGCACAGGTGGGCGCCGCTGTAGCGGATGAAGATCACCGGAGGAGCGTCGCAGCGGTCGCAGGCCACGCCCGCGGGAGGGCGGCGCCGCCTCTTTATCCTTCACGATTCAGCGCGGCGGGTACGCGGGCGGCATGTACGTGGGAGGCCATGCGGAGGGCCGCGGCAGCCTCACGATCCGGCTGTACGCGACCGCGGTCAGGACCGTGATCCACGCCCCCGTGAGGGCGGACGCAAGCGCCGAGGTGGCGAGCTCGAGGATCGCGTTTCCGGTGACCGCGCCGACGGCAACGATGACCCCGTCGATGATCGCGGCCACGATGAAGAGGACGAGGCCGGCGCCGAGAATGGACCATTTGTGGCCCTTGGTGAGCGCCCAGCTCCGGGAGAGGCTGTCCACGGCATGCGACCCCTCCGCCATGATCACAGGCGCGTAGAGGCAGAGGCCGAGGTCGATGTAGAGTACGAGGACTCCGACGAAGGGCAACGCGATCAGGGCTCCACAGATCGCGGCGAGTCCGGCGGCGCCTCCGCCCGTGGCTACGAGGGCGAAGACGCCGATGAACAAGAGCGCCGCCCAGAGAAGGAAGACCCCAATCGTGATCAGGGTCACGAGCAAGTTCGCCCCGAGGATGCTCAGCACGCGTTGCAGGCCTTTCGAGAGGGAGTCCATCATGCGCACGTTCTCGCCGCGGTCGCGGCGAACGGTGAAGTCAACGACGCCTCCGAGCACGACGCTCGATACCACCCACCCGACGATCGCGGTGAAGAGCGCATATCCGAGGACGGCCCAGAGGCCCGCCGTGGTCGGCGCGCTCACGATCGGAATGGCGCCGCCCACGTAGAGGGTGTTCAGGATCAGATAGGCACCGAGGAGACCGAGTCCGCCCGTGACGAGGGACAGCACGAGGTACACGAGGAAGAACGCACCGAAGTTCTTGATCCACACGTCGAAGGTGTCGGAGAGCAGGCTCCCGGCGCCGACCCTCGATGGCATCACGTACATGGGCGGCGCATACCCGGGCGGGTAGCCCATGGGCGGGGGCGGGACGGCACCGGGTGCGCCGCCTGCCGGGGGTGGAGTCCCACCGGGAGCGGACGGCGTGCCCGGAGGGCCTAGGGCGAAGCCGCACGCAACGCAGAAGCTGTTCTCCGGAGGCACAGGACGGCCGCAATTCGGGCAGAAACGGGACGCGGACAACGAGGATCCTCCTGCCGCGGGACCGACGCCTGCGGACTTGAGCGTTTGCACGGGAGGCCGCCACGTAATGTCGGATATCGACATGGGCGTCCGCGTAATTACCGACGCTGAGAACCGCGCCCGCCGGTTTATTCGCCACCTTCGGCTTCGGCCGCGTCGTTCGGAGGGATCTCGATCGACATCAACCAAGTGGGCATCCTGCTCCTCGGCTCCGTCCTGGGCTGGTTCCTCCTGTTCGCGGTGCGACGGTACAAGGTGCAGTGGGGCGCGTTCGCGACCTTCTTCGTGATCGGCTTCGGCGTGAGCATGGTCTCTTGGCTCTACGCGAAGGACCTCCTCGCGTGGTACGGGATCGGCATCTTCCTGGGCTTCGTCGCGAACATGGTCGTGCGGTTCGCCGGGATCGCCGCGGGCGGCAAGATCGGCGAGGGACTGCTCGAGATCAGCGCCTTCCGTGTCCACGAGAAGTGAGCCCATGGCCCTGGAGGGCGTGCGGGCCGCGAAGGCCGCCTACGAGGCGGAGCTGTTTGAGCGGCGGAACGTCGTCGGCGTGGCCGTGGGCCGCAAGGTGGTGGGCGGTCGGGAGACCGAGGAGACGTGCGTCGTGGTCTACGTGGACCGCAAGGAGGTCGAAACCCGCCTCCGGAGCCGGGACGTCGTCCCCCGCTCCCTCGACGGGGTGCGGACGGACGTCGTCCAGACGGGGCGATTCCGCGCGCTTCCCCTGCTTGAATCGCTTGCGGTGAGCCACACGGCGAGGATCCGGCCTGCGCCCGGCGGCGTGAGCATCGCCCACGAGAAGGTCACCGCGGGCACCCTCGGCGTCCTCGTGCACCGGGCTTCCGGCGAGGCCGTCATCCTCTCGAACAACCACGTCCTCGCAAACAGCAACGACGCGAGGAAGGGCGATCGAATCCTCCAGCCGGGGCCCTACGACGGGGGCCGTCCCGAGGACGCGATCGCGGAACTCGACGGGTTCGTCCGTATCCAGTTCAGCGAGCGGGACCTCGGCGGCCTGGGCCGCTTGCTCGAGCGCGCACTTCGTCCGTTCCTGGTGCCCATCGGCCTCGATGTGCGCCGGCTCCCTTCCGGGAAGACGAACCTTGTGGATGCCGCGATCGCGCGGCCGCTCGCCGCGGACCTCGTGGCGCCGGACATTCTCGAGATCGGCCGGGCGGCAGGCACCGCGGACGCCGCGCTCGGAATGCGCGTGAAGAAGAGCGGACGGACCACGGGCTTGACGCGGGGGCGCGTCACCGCGCTCGATGCGTCGGTCGAAGTCGACTACGGGGGCAAGACCGCGATGTTCCGGAGCCAGGTCGTCAGCGACATCCTCTCGCGCGGCGGGGACAGCGGCTCCCTGATCGTCGACGAGTCGAATCGGGCGGTCGGGCTGCTCTTCGCGGGCGGGACGACCACCACGATCCTGAACCCGATCGCCGCGGTCCTGACCGCGCTCGAGCTGCGGCTCTGATCGGCTGCGGTGATCCGCGCCGGTCACCAGGGGCTCGTCGGTCCCGCTCGGGTGGGCGTGGCCTCTCGAGTGCAGACCCTCGCGTGACGCCATCTCGGTCTCTGTGGTGTCGCGTACCGGGAATCGCGCAGGGGGGCACCCGTGAACGCGTCAAAAGTGAGGCAGCCCTAAATTGGAATCGATTCGCCCCCACGAGGCCCATCGCCTTTCGTACCTCGCCGACCGGAACGCGGAAGGCGTGTGCCACGCGCGTGGAGAGCATCGACTGGCGCCCGCTCCCGGTTCCCTTCTCCCCACCCAGGGCAAGGGTTATTACGCTCCCTCCGGATGCCGCGCCTGTTGGGGGCGTCATGAAGGAGATCTGGGTCGAGAAGTACAGGCCGAAGACCCTCGACGAGATCGTCGGACAGGACGAGATCGTGGAGCGGCTCAAGGCGTACCGGGACACCAAGAACCTCCCCCACCTGCTCTTCGCAGGTCCTGCCGGGACGGGGAAGACCACGAGCGCCATGGCCCTGTCCCGCGACCTGTTCGGCGACGCCTGGCGGCAGAACTACTACGAACTAAATGCGAGTGATGAACGCGGAATCGATACGGTCCGCACGAAGATCAAAGAGATCGCCCGGCTCGCCCCGCTCGGCGGGACGGACTTCAAGCTCCTGTTCCTCGACGAGGCAGACAACCTGACCGCGGACGCCCAGGCCGCCCTGCGCCGGACCATGGAGACGTACTCCAAGACCTCCCGGTTCATCCTCTCCGCGAACTACTCCTCGCGGATCATCGAGCCCATCCAGTCGCGGTGCGCGGTCTTCCGCTTCCGCCCCCTCAAACCCGAGGCGATCCGGGAGTACCTCGCGCGGATCGCGAAGGCGGAAAAGATCAAGATCACGGAGGACGGCATGGAGGCCCTGATCTACATCTCCGAGGGCGACATGCGGCGCGCCGTGAATTCCCTTCAGGTCGCGGCCTCCCTGGCCTCCACGATCGACGCGGACGCCTTGTACAAGGTCGCGAGCACGATCCGCCCGGAGGAGGTCAAGAAGATCCTCGAGCGCGCCCTGGCGGGGGAATTCCTCAAAGCGAGAGAGGTCCTCGACAAGCTTCTCATCGAGTACGGTGTCTCCGGGGAGGACGTCGTCCGGCAGCTGCACCGGTCCGTGTTCGACCTGAACGTGCCCGACGAGGTCAAGGTGCGCCTGCTGGACCGCATCGGGGAGACGGACTTCCGCCTCGTCGAGGGGAGCAACGAGCGCATCCAGATCGAGGCGCTCCTGGCGCACTTCGCGCTCGTGGGCCAGGACATCAAGAAGTGATCACGGGCCCAGCGCGGCGGACCAGGCCTTCGAGGCCGTGACGTCCTTGGGCGACGCCGCCACGGTCTTCGCGAGGGCCATCAGGAATTCGGGTGCGTGGGTCGTGGCGAACTCGGCGGTGCACGCCTCGGCCAGGAGGAGGTTGTGCCCTTGGTTCGCGAGCGCCGAATCGAGGCTCGCATGGTACGCCAGGAGGGCGGCCAAGGCGCGGGGCGCGTGACCCCGGGCCAGGTACGCACGGACGTGGGCCGCGGCTTCCCGGGGCCGGCGGGTCGCGAGATCCTCCGCCACGTTCCGCAGCGCCTCCGCCTCACCCGCGGGCTCGGAGACGGCCACGGACGGAAGGTGGGGAGCCGGGGATCGGACGCGCAACGCGGCTTGGAACAGGGCGTAGGCGCGCTCGCTCGACGTGCTGAACTCCAGGACGAAGTGAGCGGCGCGGGCGAACAGGAGCGCATGGACGAGCTCGAGATGGTAGCCCTCTCCCGCGAGCACCCGCTTGGACGCCTCGATTCCGATGCCTTCCCCGAGTGACGCGACCGCGTAGCCCTCCTGGAGGAGCGCGAGAATCGAGGTCACGCACGCCTCTTCGGTCGGGGCCGCCACGGAGGTGGCGAGACGACCCCGACCCCGCTCGTCGAGCGGCTTGCCGCCGGAGACGAGGATCTCGAGATCGACCCACTCCTTGCCCAGCACGGACATCATGACCGCGTGGGGGCGCCGCACGGGCTCGCCCGCCCCGAGGTACTGGACCGCGGGCCGCAGCGTGGTGCGCGCATCCCGGAACCCGAGGGCGCGCGCGAGGCGCCACAGTGCCACGGAGGTGAGCAGCTTGTGGCCCGCCTCGCCGGGATCCTCCAGAGAGGCGCGGAAGAGGACCTCGCCCGCCATGCGCCGCTCCCAGCCCTCGTCCACGATCCCTAGGAAGAGCGCCTCCAGCTCCCGCCGATCACCGGCCCGTGCCGCGAGGAGGGCGGAGCGACCCAAATGGGTGACTTCCCCGGAGACCACGGCGGCAGGACGCTGGGGCACCGAGAGCTTCTTCTCCGCGGCGGCGAGGGCAATCGCCTGGAGGACCGGGAGCGGACGTTGCCGGGCGTCGAGGACGTCCGCAAGGCCCCCGGCGGCTTCGAGCGCGGCAAGGGCGTGGGGCGCGAGACCCGCCGCGGGATCGTAGCGGGAGGCCGCGGCTCGCACCGCGGCACGGACCACGTCGACGGGCGACGCCTCCGCACGGAACGCTCGCAGCGCCGCGTCCGCCGCTCGATCGGCGCGCGAAAGGGAGAGGGCGAGTTCCAAATCGGCCAGAGGGGATGCCTCGGGGGGATCGGGCATGGCCGGCGCGGCATCTCAAGGTCCCTTGAAAAACCTATCCGAAATGGCCGCGGTTTGCCCCGCGGATGCCGGACTCGCCAGCGCAAGCCCTAAATGACGCGACCCCTTGGGGACCGCCGGTGGGCCTATGTCGACGCGGTTCGCGTTCTGGCGCAAGCAGGAGGAGGACGCGCAAGGGGAGGAGCACGCGCGGCCCGGCTTCCTGTCGGACTTCATCCTCGGGAGCCAGGACGGGCTCGTAAACGTCCTCGGCGTTCTCCTGGGCATCGCGATCGCCGCGCGCCAGCAGGCCATGGCCAGTCCCTTCCGGATCGTGATCGCGGGCGCGCTCGCCGCGACGTTCGCGGAATCGATCTCCATGGGCGCGGTCGCGTACACCTCGACCCTGGCCCGCCGCGATCACTACCTGAAGGAGAGGGATCGCGAGGAGCGCGAGATGAGGGAGCTTCCCGACCTCGAGCGGCAGGAGGTGCGCGAGATCTTTGAGGCGTGGGGCTTCGAGGGTGCGAAGCTCGAGCAGGTGACGGACGATATCGTTTCGAACCCGAACGCGTGGCTCGAATTCATGATGGCCCACGAGCTGGGCCTCGCGCCGATCGAGAAAGCCCAAGCGCGCAACAGCGCGATCCTCGTCGGATTCGCCGCCATCTTTGGCTCCCTGATCCCGCTCCTGCCTTTCCTCGTCTTCCCCGGGGACATCGTGATGGGGATGATTGCGTCCGTCCTCGTCGCCGCGGTCGCCCTGTTCCTCATCGGATGGTACAAGGCCACGAGCACCGTGGGCCGGCCTCTCCGGAGCGGAGCGGAAATGTTGGTCATCGGAATCGTGTCCGCCATCGCCGGCTTTCTGATTGCTTTCATCGTGGGCGCTGCGCCCCTCTAGCGGCGTGAGGGTCCCCAGGGGTGAGCCTTCGAGAAGCGGGCACCCCTCGCGGCCGATCGGCCGAGCAGCAGAGAGGATGCGCCGGGCGGGATTTGAACCCGCCTTATAGCCTTGGCAAGGCTATGTCCTAACCAGGCTAGACTACCGGCGCGCAAGGAGGACGAATGCAGGGTGGTTTGAAAAGGTTGCGGCGCCGCGCCAGGACCGTCCGGAACCCGGAAGTTTCATCCGTTCCGACGGGGCATGGACGTGGTGCCCCCATGAAGACCGTGCGCCGCCCGCCGTCGGATGCCGTATCGCCCATCGTGGCGGAGATCCTCCTGGTTGCCGTCACGGTCGTCCTCGCGGCCGTCCTGTACCTGATGGCGAGCGGCCTGCTCACCAGCCGCGCCACCATCCCACCCGTCGTCGCCTTCTCGAGCGTCCAACCGTTCCCGAGCGGCACGTACAACGCAACCTTCTCCGTGGCCGACGCGTCCCGCGCGGTGACGATCCCCAACTTCCACTTCGTCCTCAAGGTGGGTGCGACGTTCGGCCCCGCGTCCGACTTCGCGGCGAGCGGCGTTCCCGTCCCGGTCAGCGTGAACGGGACCGTGTACCGGGTCACGTGGCTCGACGTCAATGGCGGGGGCACCCTGGCCGCGGGCGACACGATCACGGTCAGCGGGAACGGCGTCTCCCTCCCGCGATCCACGAGCTTCGACTTCTTCCTCCTCTGGACGGACGGCTCCCAGCTCACCCACGAGGCCTGGACGACCCCCTAGCGCGGGCGACAGACTTCTGTAGCCGCCCCGCGTTCCCACCCACGATGACGAGGCTCTCGGACATCGGGGAGCGCGAGGCGATCGCGATCCTCACGCGGATCTTCGACCGCGGAGCGCCCATCGGTCTGGGACACGATGTCGGGGTGGTCGAGTGGGGCGAGGACTACCTCGTCGTGACCACGGACGTCGTGAACCCGCGGACCCATGTCCCCGAGGGATCCCGCCCGGACCAGATCGGGTGGTACCTCGTCGCCGTGAACCTGAGCGACGTGGCCGCGGCGGGCGCACGGCCTCTGGGGTTCGTGGGAGCGCTCTCTCTGCCGCCGAGCACGGATGTCGATTTCCTGAAGGGGCTGGCGCGCGGCATGGAGGCCTGCGCGGAGGAATTCGGCATCGCGGTCCTCGGGGGCGACACCAAGGAGGCGGACGTGATCTCCCTCGCGGGCACGGCGATCGGGCGCGTGCGCAAGGACCGCATCCTCCTGCGGAAGGGCGCACGACCTGGGGACGCGATCGTCGTCACGGGAGCGCTCGGACGGGCGGGCCTCGCGGTCGCACAGCTCGCGGACCCCGAGATGAAATCGGAGGGCATCAAGCAGCTCCTGCATCCCTATCCGCGCTTGCGGGAAGGGCAGATCTTCTCCGAGTCGGGCGCGGTGACGAGCTGCATGGACATCTCGGATGGGCTCGCGCTCAGCCTCGCGCAGATGGCTGCGATGACCGGGCTCTCGTACGCGGTCGAGTGGGAGAAGGTGCCGCGATACGAACCGCTCGAGGCACTCCCGGTGGAACGGCAGAAAGAGCATGCTCTGTACGCCGGCGGGGACTTCGAACTCGTGGCCACGGTCAAGTCGGGGTCCGTGCCGGATCTCGTGGGGCGCCTGAACGAGCCGCAACGCGGCGTCCGCCACGGGCTCGCCGTGATCGGGAAAGTCGGGACACCGGGACCGAACCTCCTCGTCGTCGGCGGGAAGCAGGAGCCGCTCCAGGATCGCGGCTGGGAACACTTCCGCGTTTCACATTCGGGGTAGTCTCCGCGAAAGGTGTTTATGGTCGCTACCGCCTAATCGGGAGTGAGCATGATCCCGGCCGAGGATGTCACCGACGTGCGCCAGCCGCCTGGGCAGGCCATGGGCAAGGTGGCCGAGCTCTGGAAGCCCGTCGCGGGCACGAACAAGATCATGTGCACGGCCTGCGCGCGGTACTGCAAGATCGGCGAGGGTCAGGTCGGCCTCTGCGGCATCCGAGGTGTCCACGACGGCAAGCTCTGGCTCTACGTGTACGGCCGCGTGATCACCGGCCACGTCGATCCCATCGAGAAGAAGCCGGTGCAACACTACCGCCCCGGCTCGAAGATCTTCAGCATCGCGACGACGGGCTGCAATTGGCTCTGCCACCCAGCGGGCACCCAAATTCTGCTCGCGGATGGTTCGAGGAAGCCCGTGGAGGACATCCACGAGGGCGACCGCCTTTGGTCGTACAACGTCGAGGGAGGATACCAGATTCTACCGAGCGTGGTCACTCATGCGGGGACACGCCTGGGTTGGATCTATCAAGTCCGTGTAGGCGCCAGGGGTCTCTCTAAGCTCGGGGCGACGGCCGAGCACCCAATCCTCACCCAACGAGGATGGGTCCTCACTCGGAATCTACGACGCGGCGACCTCGTCCTCAAGGTTTGGTATCAGAACAGTGCTGCCTGGAAATCCGGTCGTCCCGCAGCGATCGCGCAAGCCGACTTCACGTGCGGAAATTGTGGCGAGACTCTCCACGGTGTCTCTGCCTGGAACCAGCACCGGGGCGCCTGCTACACCAAGGACCTCGAGCTGAGTGCCGAGGAGCGACTGATCCGCTCAGAACGGATGAAACGCGTTAACCCGATGAGCAACCCAGAGACGGCCCGGCGCGCGCTGGCGAGCAGCAAGACGCGCTTTCTGCACGATCCGAGCCATGGGTGGCATCGGAACATCGAGAGATTGCGGGTGTGGCAGCATCGCCATCCTTCGAAGAGCCAAGAACGGCTCTACGAGATCCTCACAGAGCTCGGCATCGACTTTGAGAAGGAGTATCGGATTTGCCCCGAGGTAAGGCTCGAGAACTCCAAGAAGTTCTACATCGCGGATGCGGCACTTCCGGGTCAGCGGCTCGACATCGAGGTGGATGGATACTGGCATGCTAGATCCGATGACGTCCGCAAGTCAGACCGGGTTCGCGATGCGACGCTCGAAGAGAACGGGTGGCGTGTCCTCCGAATCTGGGGCAGCGACCTCTTTGGTCATCCGCAAGCGGTTCGAGACCTTCTTGTGGAAGCGGCCGCGCCGGTGGTCCGCGCGAACAAGAAGATGTGGCTCCCCATCTACTCCGTAGAGAAGACCGCCGAATTTGCGGAAGTGTTTAGTCTCGAGTGCATCCCGTCGCATAATTACGTCGCGGATGGGATTGTTGTACATAATTGTCGGTACTGTCAGAATGCGGACATTTCCCAGCGGCGCAAGGTGGAGGGCATCGAGGTCGCACCCGAGGACGTCGTCCGAATGACCGTCGAACAGGGCTGCCAGGGCCTCGCGTACACGTACAACCAGCCCACGATCTTCATTGAGTTCGCTCGGGACATCGGCGTCCTCGCGCGGAAGGCGGGACTCATCAACATCTTCGTGTCCAACGGATACGACACGCCCGAGACCGTCCACGAGATGGACAAGTTCCTCGATTGCGTCACGGTCGACTTCAAGGGCTCCGGAGAGACGGAGTTCGTGCGAAAGTACATCAACATCCCGAACGCGGACCCAATCTACCAGACCATCCTGGACATGCGGGACACGAAGAAGATCCATATCGAGATCACCGACCTCATCGTCCCTCAGGTCGGCGACAGCCTCGACGCGGCCCGCCATCTGTCCACGTGGGTCCACGACAACCTCGGGCCCGACACGCCGATCCACTTCCTCCGCTTCCACCCGGACTACAAGATGATGGAGTTCCCCTGGACGCCGGTCGAGACCCTCGAGAGGCACTGTGCGGTCGCCAAGGAGGCGGGCCTCAACTACGTGTACATCGGCAACGTGCCCGGGCACCGGCTGGAGAACACGTACTGCCCCGGGTGCGGCGCGCTCGCCGTGAAGCGCTACGGCTTCGACATCACGGGCTGGTACCTGGACAAGGACAACAAGTGCAAGAAGTGCGGCACCAAGATCGCGATCGTCGGGCGGCTCGAGAAGACGTCCAAGGAGAACCGCTTCTACGGGGTCCTGTACCACCGATGACTCGGCTCAGCCGGCGAGATGGCCCTTGTCGATCAGGGACTTGCCGTCGACCTCGATGCTGACCTCGGAGAGGATGCACTCCACGTGGACGCCGCACGCGAGCCGACCGCCGATGCTCGTGTTGTCCCCGAAGCCGAGGCTCGCGCATCCGAGGGCCTTCTCCGCCTCCATGTGCGGCCCCGACGTGCGCGCGTGCGCGTTCAATCCGAAGCCGAAGCGCCCCAGGGTCCGCGCCTCCCGGCCGCCCGAGTTCATCGCGTGCACGGCCTTGGACGCCCCGACGATCTTGGTCGCGTGACCCTCCCTCAAGGTGGCGGTCACGGACTCGATCAGCGGCTCGTCGAAGTAAACGTCGGCGACGAGCCGCCCCTCCGCGCTCGTCTCCACGGGAGCGACGAAGAGCTCGCCCGCGGGCAACGTGGTGAAGGCGCCGCGACGGGAGCAGAGGCCCGTGTCCTCCGAGATCCACTCGCGGCCGTCCACGGAGAACGTCAGGTCCGTCCCCGCCGAATTCGTCAGGTGGACCGCCTCCGCGGCCCGCAGGCGCCGCGCGACACGGCGCACGACCTCGTGGATCTCGCCCCAGTCCGCGGCCAAGCCTCCCGCGGCGAGCATGTCCTCCGTGACGCCCGGGATGGAGATCACGCGCGCCCCGGCGCGGTTCGCCTGGCGTCGCGCGTGGGTGTGGGTGAGGGACTTGCGGGTCGCGAGGACGATCAGGTCCGCGGACTCCATGGCCGTGGTCGCAATCTCGGGAGGCTCCTCCCCGTCCCGCTCCCGGGGGGCGATGACCAGGACGACGGGGTCCGCGCCTAGGCCGCGGGCCGCGGACAGGAACGCGTCGCCGACGGCCTTCGTGTCCCGGTCCACGAGGACAAGGACCTTCTCCTTCTCGCGGAGGCCGGCACTGGTCCGCAGGATGAGCCGCGCACCGTCCTCCATCGTCCGCGGAATCGAGGGAGCGGGGATAAGGTTTCTCCCCGGGGCTTGATGGGGAAGGAGCCAAGGCGCCATGGCCCAGCGGAAGACCGACGAGATCCCGCGGGCCTTGTGCCCTGAGTGCCACGTGAAGCTGCGGCCCTACGAGGTCCTCCTGGACCTCTGCCCCAAGTGCGACGCGGTCCTTGAGCAGGTCCTCGTCGACCCGAAGACCGCGCGAGAGATTGAGGGGCGCTGAGGATCCTCCGCAGCTCGTCGTCCTGGTCGCCATCCTGTCGCAGATCGCTTTGCGACAACCACGTCAAACATTTTTATCTTCCGCATTCGATTTTTGCGATATTTCGGGAATTCAACTCCCCGCGGGCGTCGCGGCCTCAGTCGATCACGGACAGGGGCTTGCCTGTCCGGCCCAACGCGAGACGGGAGCTGGGTTACCAACCGGCGGCACCAGATGGATCGTCCGGGTCACGGTCCAGTTCACCGTGAGAGGCGCGGTTACGTTCATGCGGTGCCCGGCTCCGATGATCATGCTGTAGGTTCCCGGGCTTAGGGTGACGTCGTAGGTGAGGCTGCAGCCCATGGCCCCGGTGCCGTTCTGGATCGGGAATATGGGGACATTGGTACCGTTCGCCCAGGCTATGCTCGTCCCGACCGACCCGTCGGACGTCCAGGCGCCCACCAAGGTTTCCACGAAGGACGTGGTGAAACGGACCGTGAACCATCCCTCGTACATGTATCCGGCGAGCGAGAGGGCAATTCCGTATTGCGTCCCGGCAGGAATGGGCAGGGTCGTCGGAGGGCCGACGCTACCCGTCGTTGCGAGGATGAGGGCGGCGGCAATCGCAATCGCTGCGACGGGGAGGACTGCGGCCAACATTAGGCTACGCTGCATGGGATCACCAGTAGGAAAAGGTGAGGGAGAACACGGAGGTGCCCGGTGCGTTGGACGTGTAGCTCGGTGTGATGTTCATATTTGTGTAGCCCCACTGGTTGAAGTCACACAGCACACTGTCCGACGGATTCAGCACACTGTCGACCGGACCGAACACCACGCGTTGTGTGATTTCGGGGGCCTGGATCCACATAGCGGGAGGGGCATTCACGTCGCCGTTCGGCGCGTAGATGTTCATCGTCGCGATATAAAACGCTCGGCTCAGGTCCGGGGTCCCTGAAAAGCTCTCATCCTGACATCCTGCGGCGCACACGTGGAAGTAGTTGAGGCCGGTGGAGGGTTGGTACCCAACGGACACGCTGACGTTGTCCCCCAGTTGCCCGAAGTACGTCGTGTGAATCTCCTGGGTGGGGGAATGGAAGACCGCGCGCGGCCTCATTTCCCTTCGCACTCGCTTCCCTCGGGACCCACATACGTGCGTAGTCTGCACATAAGCTTAGTCATCATTTTGTTCCGTTTTATCCCAGCCTAAAAGTGATCCGTGTCTCGGGGGACCCGCGATCCTCTACTGGCTGCGTCAGCCCTGTCCCGCGGGTCCGGCCGGGACACCTCGCGCCGTCAGGGAGCGGCGTCCACGCCACGGACGGGGGGACGATGGGGACGCGGGAATCGTGAGTCCGGGCGGACCCTGGAGTACGATCTCCCGCATTGTCGAGTCGACGTCGTCCAGGATCACGAGGCCGTCGCCGGGGCGGATCCGGAGCTTCTCCGCGACCCGGCGGGGGATGCTGATACTATACGCCTCGCCCCCTGTGCCGTCGTGAATGAACCTCCGCTGCAGGTACAGCTTGGTCTCTTGCCGATCCTCGAGGCCACCGAAGCCGGGGAGTAGAACTCTCCGAAATGCGCCCCGCCGCCGCTCGTAGCGCGCGTTCCCGCCTCGAGGACGTCCGCGGACACGTCCCCGTGGGCGATCGTGTCGCCGCGCGCAAGGGCGGCCCTGTTGTTCCTGGGGCCGCCAGGGTGGAGTACATGTTCTCCACGTCCGACGCCGGACCGACGCTCCGCCGCCGGTTCAAGTACTCCACGCCAGTCCGGTGACCGGATTCAACGCCCCAGCGGTACTCACGCCGCGGCGGCCCGAAGACAGGTATAAATAACGCACGACCCATCGGCACCACTCCGGGGGGACGGACCTGGCCGGCGGCTCCGAGGAACTGCGGATTCTTCTGAAGGGATTCAACGGGCAGACGGGGAGTCGGATGTCCGCGGTGGTCACGCGGTCCGGCGGCGTCCTGGCCTCGGTCCTCCCGGACGATGTCCCCGCGGACAACTTCGCGACCATGGCGGCCACCCTCCTCGGGGCCCTCGAGGTGATCTACTCCGCGACGAAAGGACCGTCGCCGCAGAAGGTCACCGTACAGACGGAGGCGGGGAACCTCGTCGTCCGCGTCGTGACCCCGAAGGTGTTCCTCGTCGCCCTCACGGACGGCAGCCTCGCGGACGTCGCGGCCCACGTCGAGGAGACGGCGGTCCGCGCGCGGGCGCTCCTGGCGAGGACGTCCTAGGCGGAGCGGGCCCGTCGCGGCAGGAGCCTCGCCACGGCGTCCACGACGCGCGCCCGGAGCTTCTGGTACCAAGCCCACCGCCGCGCGAGGAGGATGACCCCGAGGGCGACCGCGGCTCCCACGGCCGCCCCCGCGAGGACGTCCGAGGGCCAGTGCACGCCCAGGTACACGCGGCTGATCCCCGCGCCGACCGCGAGCAGGAACGCAGAGGCCTTCACGGGCCATCGGTAGTACACGGCCAGGAAGGCGGCCACCGCGAAGATCCGGGACGCGTGCCCGCTCGGGAACGAAGGATCGCCCTCCGCGGCACACGCTCCCCGGTACAGCAGGTTCACGTTGGGCAGGACGTCGCATGGGCGGGCGCGGTCGAACCCGTACTTCAGGACCTCCGTGACGACGATGACCGCCAGGAGGACCACGACGAGGTCGAACGCTCGGTCGCGTTGGCCCTTCCACCACAGCGGGATCACCAGGAGCACGAGGACGTAGGGCAGCGCGAGGTCCGTGAGACCGACCATGAGGACGTCCAGGACCGCGTTCGTACCGATGAGGTTCAGCGCGCGGAAGAGGGACTCGTCCCAGGAGGGGTACCAGAGGTTGTTCCCCGTCATCAGGAGGGCGAGGGGGTCCACGCGCGGGCATCTGGGGGGTTGGCTTAAAGCCCGCGGGGTCCGCTATCAACGGCAAGGCTCTTGCCCCGCGCCGCGTTCGTCGCGCGGATGGACAAGGCTGCGGCGATCTTCCGCCGACTCCTGGACCACTACGGTCCCCAGCACTGGTGGCCCGCGGAGTCGGACTTCGAGGTCGTCGTGGGTGCGCTCCTCATGCAACAGACGGCATGGGGGAACGTGGAGCGGGCCATCGCGAACCTCGAGGAGGCCGGGATCATGGACCCCCATGCGGTGGCCGCCGCGTCCGTGCCCCGGATCCGGCGTGCGATCCGCGTGGCGGGCCTATACCGGACGAAGCCAGGCCGGCTCAAGGCCTTCTGCCGCCATCTCGTGGACTGCTCGGACGGCGACCTCCGCCGCTTCTTCCGCGCTCCCACGGAGGCCCTCCGCGCGGACCTCCTGGCCCAGCCCGGCGTGGGCCCCGAGACGGCGGACTCCATCCTCCTGTACGCGGGCCGCCATCCCGTGTTCGTCGTGGACGCGTACACGATCCGGATCGGGAACCGCGTCGGGCTCTTCGAGACGCAGGCGTACGAGCACGTCCAGCGGTACTTCGAGGACCGGCTCCCCCGCGAGGTCGACCGGTTCCGGGAGTACCACGCCCTCCTCGTCCGGCACGCGAAGACGTTCTGCCGAGCCCGGCCGAAGTGCGCCCCGTGCCCGCTGCGGCGGATGTGCGCGACCGGGCGACGGCAAAGGTCATGACCCACCCCCGCCGTCGGGAGACCCAATGATCCGCGCGGTCACGTTCGACGCGTTCGGCACGCTGATCGACACAGGCCGCGACGTCCTGATCCACGTGGCCCGCGCCGTCTGCATGGACCACCGCCCGAGCCTGGCGCCGGAGAAGCTCCTGGAGACCTGGGACCGCTACTTCTTCGGCGCGGAGCAAGGGGAGTTCCAGACCCTGCAGGATGCGACGGACGACAGCCTCGCGAAGACCATGGCGGACTACGGCATGGAAGGCGAGACGGGGCCGTACATCGAGATGCTGAACCGGATGTGGGCAAACGCGAAGGCTTTCCCCGAAAGCGCGGGCGTGCTCGCGCGCGTGGACGGACTCCCGCGCGCGGTAGTCTCCAATGCGGACGATGCGTTTCTCAAGGGGCTCCTCCGGAAGAACGGATTGTCGTTCGACCACGTCGTGACGTCGGAAAGCGTGCGCGCGTACAAGCCGCGGCCGCGGATCTTCGAAGTCGCGCTCGAGCGCCTGCGGGCAGAGCCCGAGGACGTGGTCCACGTGGGCGATTCCCTGACCGCGGACGTCGAGGGGGCGTCCCGCCTCGGCATGCGGACCGTGTGGGTGAACCGGCTGGGGCTCGTACGGGGTGTGTCCGATCCGCGGCCCGACCGGGAGATCCCGGACCTGACCCCGCTCCCCGACCTCCTCGCCGAGCTGCGCCGCGGCCCGTGACGCCCGTCGTCCGCGACGGCGTCCCGGGAGGCTGCATATACATGGCCCTTAAGTAAAATCGAGCGGCTACGTTCTCCGAGCGGGGGTGCTTCGCTCCGTGCCGGGAGCTACCGTCGGCGAACGGATTATCGTCCATCTCTCCGGATTCCTCCGGCACACGGACGCGTACGAGGTCCCTCCCGACATGACGCAGGACGGGATCGGTGCCGCCCTGGGGATCAGCCGGGCTCACGTCGCTCTGGAACTCAAGCGTCTCCGCGAGGCGGGCAAGGTCGAGGAACGCATGGCCCACGTGGCCAGCGCGAAGACCCGGCGCAAGGTGTACGTGTTGACGCCGGCCGGGCAGGAGCTCGCGCGGCGGATGCGAGAACACGCACGGAGCCGGTCCGTCCGCCTGATCACGCCCGAGGGCGAGCGCGAGGTGCGCGGCGAGGAGGCCTTGGAGGCACTCCACAAGGCCGGGATCCGCGAGGGGGAAGGCATCCAACGGATCTTGGCGGGGGACGTCGTCGACCTGCGGCCGCGGGAGGCACCGCGGCCTCCACAGCCGGCGAGACCGCCCTTCTTCGGCCGCGAGCCAGAGCTCGCGACCCTGCGGGCTTGGCTCGACCGCGACCCGCGGCCCGTCGCCGTCGTCGTCGGGGTCGCCGGGGTCGGGAAGAGCGCCCTCCTCGCGAAGGTGCTCGAGGACGCAACGCTGCCCGTCCTGCCGCGGCGGCTGTACCCCCACGACGACGCCCACGGCATCCTCTCCTCCTTCGCGGACTTCCTGGGCCGCCAAGGCCGTCGGCGCCTCAAGGCGGTCCTCGTCCGGCCCGCGTACGATCCGCTCGAGGCCCTGGCGGTCCTCCGAGAAGACCTGACTGGCTGCCTCGTCGTGCTCGACGACCTGCAGGCTTGCCCGCCTGCGGAAGGCATCCTCAAGTCCCTCTTGGAGACGCGGCTCGGTTGCAAGATTCTCGTCGCGAGCCGCGCCCAGCCCACGTTCTACGACCGCGGCGACCTGAGCGACGGCGGCATCCTCGAGGTCCCCCTGTCGGGGCTCGACCCGCGCGCGGCGGAGGCCCTCCTGGTCCATCGCCGTTCGGGCCTCGGCGCGTCGGAAATCGAAGAGGTCCTCCGGGCCACCCGAGGCCACCCGCTCGCCCTCGAGCTCTTCGCGGCAAGCGGCCTCACCGCGGGCGCGCTCGAGACGGAACGGTTCGTCCTCGAGACCGTGCTCGAGGGAATCGACGATGTCTCCGAGGACGTCTTGAAGACGTTCGCGATTCTCCGCCGCCCCGCGAAATCCCCGGAGGCCCTCGGGGCCACCGTGGCCCAGCTGCGCCATCTCCTGAAGCGGGCGGTGCTCCAGCACCGCGAGGAAGGCTACCTCCTCCACGACCTCGTGCGGGAGTTCTACCTCGGCCGGATGCCCGAGCCGGCGCGACGCCTTGCCAATGCACGCGCCGCCGCGTACTGGGAGGAGCGTGGAGACCCGCTCGAGGCGGCCCACCATCGAATCGAGGCGCGGGAGCTCGAGGCCGCCGCGAACCTAATCGTGGAGCACGGGGAGACGTACGCGGACGGCGCCCGCGCGGGCGAGCTCGAAGCGTGCCTCCTGGGCTTGCCGCCTTCCTTGCGGCCCAGCCGGCTCCTCGCGGAAACGGAGATGTTCCTCGGGAAGTTCGAGGAGGCACGAGCGATCCTCGAGGGGATCGTGCGGCGCGGGAGCCCCGAGGAGCGGCTCCGGGCGCGGATCCATCTGGGCCGGATCCTGACGCGGCAGGGCGCGTACGCGGAGGCCCAGCGGCTCCTGGGCTCGGCGGTGCGCGACGCCAGCCTCATGGGGGTGCCCGTCCTCGAGGGGGAAGCGCTTCGGGCCCTGGGCGGTGTGGAGCGGCGCCTCGGAAACCTGGGTGTCGCGGTGGACTACCTGACGCGGGCCACGCTCCTCCTGGAGGACGCGTCCCGGGAGCGGACCCGCGCGCTCACGGACCTCGGGGCCGCCCTGATCGCCCGCGGAGACCTCGCGGCCGCCCGCACGCGGCTCGAGGAGGGGCAGCGCCTGGCCCGCCCGGGGAGCCGGGAGTTCGCGGCGATCGAGAACAACCTCGCGATCATCCTGAGCCAGGAAGGGAAGCCCGAGGACGCGGCACGCGCGTTCGAGCGCTCCGCGGACGTCGCCCTCGGTGCGGGGGAGGTGCGCTTCGCCGCGTACGCCCTCGCGAACGCCGCGGACAACTTCCTGCGGCTCGAGGAGACGGACCGGGCAGCGTCCTGCGCGCACCGCGCCTTGGACCTCGCCTCGACGATCCGCGATCCCATGGCCGTGTCCACGGCGCGGGCCAACCTGGGGCTCGTCGCGGCGCGCCGCGGGGAGTGGCCCCGCGCGGAGCAGGAGCTCCTGGCCTCCGTGGAGCTCATCGCGGGCCTTGATAACCCGTACAGCCTGGCGAATCGGTACGAGGAGATCGCCCACGTGTACGAGGCCCAGGGCAGGGCCGACGAGGCGGCGCCTTGGCGGACGCGCGCGCAGTCCCTGTTCACGCGCCTGCGCGCCAGCCCGGGTGCCGCGGCGCGGGGAGCCTAGCGTCGGACCCCGGATGGCGGTGGGGTGCGTCCGACGCGGACCGGACAAAACTATTAAGTATGTCAGACACAATCGCCGACCGACCGCGGGCGCGGAACCCGGGGCCAATCCAAGGGATGGGTTGAGATGGCACTACATCGTCAGAAGAGCGGCGGCGTTGTGCGCCTGCTCGCAGTCGCGCTTGCGATCGGAATGCTGGCCACGGCAGGCCTCCTCCTGGTCCCGTCGTCGCGTGCGGTGTGGACGGGCGCAGGTCTGACGGTCGCCAATAGCCGGTACTGGGGCGGGCATACGTTCGTTCCCGGCGAGACCATGACGGTCACGCTCACGGCCACGCCGGCGGACTCCATCACTCTCGAGGTCCACAACGCGACCCAGACCCTGTTCAGCCACGCAGGCATCAGCATCCCCAACACCGGGACGATCCCCCAGTCCATCGTCGTCCAGCCGGGCTGGCCGGACGGCGCCGGCTACACCGTGGTGGCGACGGACACGACCTCGGGCCAACCCCCGCGGGTCGTGCCCTTCGCAATCGCCACGTACCGGCTGAGCGTTTGGTCCGACCGCCGCGGGTACATCCCCGGGGACGGGGTGACGGTCACGTGGTCCGCGACCTACGCCCAGAACGGCACCCAGGCGCCGGCGGGCGCGGGCGCCATCCAAGTCCTTCAGGCCACGGGCGCGAGCCTCCTCACCTCCCGGCAGTTCAACCTGACCGCGTCCCAGGGCACTCTCAGCTTCACCCTGAGCACGGGCGTCACCGCGCCCCAGATCGCCACGATCAACGCCTGGTTCAACGACACCGCGGGCCTCCGCCACAGCACGGCGGGAGCCAACTTCGGAATCGGGAACCTGGGCATCATCGTGACCGTCGCGGTCCCGGGTCGCGGCTACTTCGAGCCGGGCGAGTACGTGCCGGTCGCCATCCAGAGCACGGTCACGGGCATCGGCGGCGGCGTGCGGGAACCCAATGTCGCGGTGAGCGTCAACGTGACGGACCAGGCGACCGGACTGATCGTGACGGGCTACAGCAACACGGCCCTGAGCACGGACGCCACGGGCAACCTGAACTACGTGTTCCAGCTCGCGCTGAGCCCGCTCACGGGAACCTACCAGGTCACCGCCACGGACAGCGCGCAAAGCTTCTCCGCGACGGCTTCGGCCAATCCCTTCAACGTGAGGCCGCCGCCCTCCTTCACCGCGACGGTCACGCTC
>DASQGG010000065.1 GCA_035632695.1 Thermoplasmata archaeon | reverse complement strand
TACGACCCGATGTCACCGCGTGCGAGGAGGCAGAATGTCATGAACCGCAAAATGCTGACCTTGCTTGCTGTCCCGCTGGTGGCGGTCGCGCTCGCGATCTCCGCCGCGGCCATCGTTCCCGGACTCCAGAAGACCCTCGCCCAGGGGCCTTTGGCGACGTCCGTCGCTGCCCCTGCATGGGCGGTCGGTGACCGGTGGACGTACAACGTCTCCATGGCCGCCCTCGCCGAGGCCGACGTCCTGCCGAGGGAGATGATCCCGGATCCGACGATGCCTGCGGAGGCGTTCTTCGCGGGGGCGCTCACGGAAACGGTCGCGGGCAGCGTCTCCACGGAGTACGGTGCGGCCTGGAACGTGACCTTGGACGGGCGCTTCGGCTCGGGAATCCCGCGGCCGATCATCATGTCCGCGCCCACGGTCCAGGCGGCGTCCACGCCGGGTGTGACCCTGACGGGATTCCTCTGGCTCCGGCAGTCCGATCTCGCCCCGGTCTACACCCTCAAGACGGTGCACTTGGATAGGAACTGGACTGTCCCGCCGGTCCTGACGGGCGCGTACGGCATGGAGGCGAACGCAACGTATCGCCTCACGTGCGACGCGACGACCCAGGTCTGGTATCGTCCCGCGCTCGGGCTCTGGTCCTTCCCCTTGCGGGAGAACGCGACGTGGAACGCGAGCACGAACGCGACGATCCGCTACGCGTCCACGTTCCGCGTGGTCGGCCCGAACGTGACCTACGAGGCGGCGCACTTCGCGAACTTCACGGTGCCCGTGCGCTTCTCCCTGCGCGCCGGGGTGTTCGAGACGGTGACCACGCCGGCAGGCGCGTTCCGCGCCCTTCCCGTGTCGCCCGTGCAGGCGTCTCTACAGGCCGCGGTTCCGGATCGGGACGCGAGTGCGGTGATGAACCTGACGGGTGACGCGGACGTCGAGATGCCACACGCGTTCGCCACGGCTTGGTTCAGCGCCACCGCAGGCAACGTCGTGAAGGCGACCTTCTGGTCCGGGCCGTTCGTCGGTCCGCGCCTCGAGATGGACCTGGTCTCGTACACGTACACCTGAGCCCCATCGGCTCGCCCTCTCCCGGCCCATCCTCCGGGGGAGGTTTCTTCTTGCCTTAGGCCCCCCTCGAGCTGTCGCAATGCGTCTGACATTTGTTCGACAGATGTTCAACAAAACGGAAATACTCTCCACGTCTCTGCGGGCGACCGTCAGGAGGTATGTGGACGAAGGGGAAACGCTACATCGTCGCCGCGATTGTCATCGCCATTGCGGTGATCATCGTGGGATTGGCCCTGTCTCCGGGTCTGCAGAAGCAGACACCGGTCGCGACGAATCCCCCGACGAACAACCCCTCGAACCCGTCCAACGGCACGGGGAACAACGGGGGGAGCGGAGGGAACGGCGGGACCGGAGGCAATGGCGGCACGGGAGGCAACGGAGGCAACGGCGGGAGTTCCGGCAGCGGCGGGAACGTGACCGCGCCCAGCTGGGGTACCGGCGACTACTGGAAGTACAACGTGACGGTGGGCCGTGCGGGCATGATGCCCGAGAACTCGGGCGAACCTGCGCTCCTCAAGGGCGTCGTCACGAAGACCGTCACGGGCAAGGAGGAGACCCCGGCCGGCAACGCGTACAACGTGAGCGTGACCGCTTCGTTCGCGCTGAACGAATCGTTCTGCAGCATGGAGAACGAGTCGACGTTCTACCGTGCGGCGAACGTGACCGGGTTCATCCTGTACCGGACCTCAGACCTCGCTCGGATCGCCGACGCGTGGACCCTAGCGTTGAACGGCTCCGCCACGGTCGACAACCACACGTTCGCCTACTCGTTCGTGGCGAAGACGTGGACCGCGTACGATCCCGCTCTGGCGATCTGGCACTTCCCGCTCGCGGCGAACCGCACGTGGAACACCACGTCGAACGTGAGCGTGAGGCACTGGTCCCAGGTCCTCGTGTCCTGGGGCAACCACACGTTCGAGATGAACCGCACCTGGAACGCGACGTTCGCGCTGAGTCTCGGGATGGCCAGCGGCCCGGGTGCCAACGTCACGGTCCCGGCGGGTACGTTCGCATCGATCCCCGTAGCCGTCGCCGTGGGTCATGAGGAGTACATGCCCGATCGGGTCGCGAGCGAAATCCTCAACGTGACGAGCGCGCTCGACGACGAGCCCTCCCCGGCATTCGTTACCCTTTGGTTCAGCGGCCACGTGGGGAACGTGGTGAAGGCGACCACGGCCTTGGGGCCGTGGGACGACATGGCCCTGCAGGCAGAGCTCGTGGCCTACCGGTATAGCGGAGGCGCCTGAGTCGAAGCCTCCTCCGCGGCGAACCCGCGGGGGAGGGAACCCTTATTCTCCCTGCGTGCATTCGCCGCGAACGTGGTCATCAAGATCGCACCCTCGATCCTCTCCGCGCGGTTCGACCGCCTCGGCGAGCAGATTCAGGAAGCCGTCGACGCGGGCGCGGACATGCTCCACATCGATGTGATGGACGGACACTTCGTCCCCAACCTCACCATGGGGCCCGCGGTCGTGAAGGCCATCCGTCCGCTCACCAAGGTCCCCTTCGACGCCCATCTGATGGTCACGCATCCACAGGACTTCGTGAAGGCGTTCGCCGATGCGGGCGTCGACGACCTCACGGTCCATGTGGAAAGCGAGCACGATCCGCACGAGACGATCAAGGCGATCCGGGATGCGGGCGTCAAGCCCGGCATCGTCCTGAACCCCGCGACGCCGCTCGAGCTCGCCATGCCCTACCTGAACGAGGCGGACTACCTCCTGATCATGACGGTCCACCCGGGATTCTCGGGTCAGGCCTTCCGGGCGGACGTCGTGCCCAAGATCCTCGAGGCGCGGGCCTACCTTGACCAGGAACGCCTCCCGGTCGAACTCGAGGTCGACGGCGGAATCAAGGTCGAGACGGCCGGACGCGTGGCCGAGGCGGGCGCGGACATCCTCGTCTCGGGCTCCGGCGTGTTTCCCGACCACATCGCGGAGAACCTCGCGAAGCTCCGAAAGGCCGCGCAGGCGGGATCGTTGTGGCGCCGCACCCGGCAAGGCTGGGGCTCCGGCCGAGTCTGACGATGCGGCGAGGCACGATGCCGGAGGGCGCACCTCCCTTACAGACATTGCACAAGTCTGAACTCAAGGGCGGTCCACTGCAGGACGACCCTCGGAGACCGCGCGGCCGCAATGTCCGAGTGCCCATGTGCGGTTTTCAGGGGTTGCAGGAGAGCGGAGGACCTGCAACCGTGGAGCGGGTGCGAATGGGAGGGATGCGTAGGGTGCGGCGAGCAGCGGTGATCCTGATCGTTTCAGTCTTGGTACTCGGCGGTCTGGCGGCCTTGGAGAATGGAGTCCGCTCTGCGGCTTCGGGTCCCCCAGGGCGGATTGGTCACGCGATGGCCTATGAGTCCAAGGCGGACCGAATGGTCATGTTCGGAGGTCTGACGATGGCGGCCAATGCCGCGGACACGTGGTCCTATGACCTCGAGACGAACACCTGGTCGAACCTGACCTCCGCCTCGGGCCCCTCGTATCGCCTGGGCCACGCCGTCGCTTACGACTCCGAATCGGACCGGATCGTGATGTTTGCAGGCATGACCTCGATCGGGCGCACGAACGAGACTTGGTCCTACAATCTCGAGGCAAACACGTGGACGAAGCTGGATCCCGCCACCAAACCGCATGCCCGTGACTATGCGGCCATGGCCTACGACTCCGCATCGGATCGAGTCATCCTCTTTGGCGGCTACTCCGCGGACGGCTATCTTGCCGACACGTGGTCGTACGATCTCAACACGGACACGTGGACGAACCTGACACCGGCCATTGGACCGCCCGCGCGTGACTACTCGGCCATGGCGTACGACGTCCGGTCGGACCGGCTCATCCTGTTCGGAGGCGACACAGAGACCGGGTACGCTGCCGACACGTGGTCGTACGATTTCAACACCAACACGTGGACGAACCGAATCCCCGCCACGGGGCCTTGCGCGCGTCACGGTCACGCCATGGCCTATGACGCGAAGTCGGATCAGATCGTCCTGTTCGGAGGTCACCGGTTAACGGGTTACAACCCGGCAGGATACTTGGCCGACACGTGGTCGTATGAGTTCGCGACGAACACGTGGAGGAACCGGACCCCAGCGGTGGGACCCGAGGCGCGAGTCCGTCCCGCCATGGCGTACGATTCCCAGTCGGACCGGATCGTGCTGTTCGGAGGCCGCAACGCGACGAACGTGTTCTTGGCCGACACTTGGTCCTACGACCTAAACACGAACACGTGGACGGACGTGAACGCGGCCGGAGGGACATCGGTTCCACCCGGTTCCCCGGAGGCGCCCCTTTGGGCCCTCATCGCCGTGGTCATCGTGGTCGCCGCGGTCACTGCTCTCGTATGGATTCGGAGGCGACGGAAGCCGACTCCGCGGACGTCGGAGCCCCTCCCGTCGCTCATCGAACGCCTGTGAGCTCTTTCGGGCTCCTTCAAGCCCCCGCGGTCATGGTCACGCCGCAGCGGGTCGATTCGTCGGACTCGACCCACCAAAGCCCTTAAGTCCACCGCGTCTTCTCCCGCCGCATTCCCCCGAGCGCGCGGGGGTCGGGCGGGAGGCGGGCCATGGCGGAGATCACCGAGGAGACGATCGCGGATCTCAAGAAGCAGGCGACGATCCTCCGGCGGCACATCATCGAGATGACCCATCACGCCCAGAGTGGCCATCCCGGCGGCTCGCTGAGCGCGTGCGACCTCGTGACCGCACTCTACTTCCACGTGCTCCGCGTCGATCCGAAGAATCCGACGTGGCCGGATCGTGATCGGTTCGTGCTGAGCAAGGGCCACGCGTGCCCGGTCTGGTACGCGGCGCTCGCGGAGCGGGGCTTCTTTCCCGTCGAGGAGCTCCTTACTTTCCGCAGGATGAACAGCCGCCTCCAGGGCCATCCCGAGCTCGGGACGACGCCCGGGGTGGAGAACGCCGCGGGCGCGGAAGGGCAGGGGCTCTCCTTCTCCGTGGGCCTCGCCCTGGCGGCGAGGATCGACCACAAGCCCTGGCGCGTGTACTGCATCATGGGGGACGGCGAGCAGGACGTCGGGCAGACGTGGGAGGCCGCGATGGCGGGCGCGAAGTACGGGCTCGACAACGTCACGGCGTTCGTCGACCGGAACGGGATCCAGCAGGAGGGGCGCACGGAGGACATCATGCCCCTGGAGCCGCTCATGGACAAGTGGCGGGCGTTCAACTGGCACGCGCTCACGATCGACGGCCACGACTTCCGCCAGATCCTCGCGGCGATCGACGAGGCGCAGCGGACGAAAGGCCGGCCCACGGTGATCATCGCCCGCACGGTCAAGGGCAAGGGCGTCTCCTTCATGGAGAACAAGATCAAGTACCACGGGGCCGCAACCACGGAGGAGGAGTACAAGCAGGCCCTCGCCGAGCTGGTGGTGCCCTCGTGACCCTGCCGCAGCCGTGGAAGAGCGAGAGCCCGCGCGGGTACTTCGGCAAGGCCCTCGTCGAGGCCGGGAAGCGGAACGAGGACGTTGTCGTCGTGGGGGCGGACACCACGGAGTCCATCAAGACCGTGGACTTCGGCAAGGCGTTCCCCGAGCGGCTGTTCCAGGTGGGGATCGCGGAGCCCAACATGATGAGCATCGCCGCGGGACTGGCGGCCGCGGGGAAGATCGCCTTCGCCTCCACGTACTCCGTGTTCGGCAGCGCGCACACGTACAACATCATCCGCCAGAACGTCGCGTACACGAAGCTCAACGTGAAGATCTTCTGCTCCCATGCGGGGCTCAGCGTCGGCCCCGACGGAGCCACGCACCAGATCAACGAGGACATCGGCCTCATGCGCGGTCTCCCAGGGATGACCGTCCTGGTGCCTGCGGACGGCCCGGAGACGGCCCGGTGCGTGGACGCCGCGGTGGCCACCCAGGGGCCCGTCTACTGCCGGTTCTCCCGGTCCAACGTCCCGACCCTCACGGGGCCCGAGGATCGCTTCCAAGTCGGGAAGGCCACCGTGATGCGGGACGGCTCCGACATCACGCTCATCGGCTGCGGCACGATGGTGTCCCGCTGCCTTGTCGCCGCGGAGGCGCTCGCCAGGGAGAAGGTGAGCGCCCGCGTGATCAACCTGTCGACCGTGAAGCCCCTCGACGTGGCCACCGTGGACAGAGCGGCGCGGGAGACCGGTGGCATCGTGACCGCGGAGGAGCACTCGACGGTCCATGGCATTGGCGGCGCGGTGGCCTCCGCCGTGGTCGAGAACCATCCGGTCCCCATGGCGTTCGTCGGCGTGCACGACGTCTTCGGGGAGAGCGGGGAGGCCGAAGAGCTGTTCTCGAAGTACGGCCTGACCGCCGCGAAGGTCGCGGAGGCGGCCCACGGCGTCATGAAACGCCGCGGCCGCTGACCACCCGGTCGCTTTACCGGTCCCGGATGATACCTCGTTGGGCCGCCCGAAACCGGTTGGGTGGAGCGCATGACCGGGAGGGGCAGATCGTGCCCGTCCTGTTCGCCTCCGGGGCGATGAGCCTCGTCTGGATGGCGGGGATCTCCGCCGTGAGCTTCGTCGAGAAGCGGCACTGTCGGCCCCTCCTGACCTCCCGGGCGATCGGCGTGCCTTTGGTCGTCAGGGGCGGGCTCGTCGTCCTCGGGGCTGCTCCGCTCCTCCGACCCCTTCCTGAAGGCCAAGTACATACCCCGCCTGCCGACTACATCTGTAGGGCCTTCGGACAGGGAAGAGGCCGGTCGGCGATCGCGGTATCCTTCCATGTTTCGAATCCGTATATATTCGAATGAAGTGTATGTCAATACTTCTCTTAGCGGACGGCAGAAATGGGCGGTCCCGAGGTGAAGCCGATGGGGGCTTACGCAAACGAGAGCGAGCACAAGACACTGGTGCAAACCTTGTTCGGGAAGAGCCTCAAGTCCGGGCGGGCCTGGTCCATCTTCGCCCTGCGCCTGGCACTTGGGTTCATGTTCCTGTACGGGGGCTATGAGAAGATTGAGACCGAGCTGGGTGGCAAGCTGGCGACGTCGGGATTCCTGTCCCATGTGGGCGGACCTATCGCGTTCCTGTTCACGAGCATGTCGGGCAACCTGGCCGTGGAATACCTCCTGGTGTACGGCGAACTCCTGATCGGGATCTCCCTGATCTTCGGGGTCGCCACTCGGGTCGGCGGGGTCAGCGGCGCCCTCGTGAGCGCGCTCCTGTACCTGTCCACGCTCCCCGCGATGAGCAAGGGATTCACGGGCTCGTACTTCTCCTTCCTCCTGTCGAGCAACGCGCTCGTGAGCCAGTACGTGATCTACATCCTGCTCTTCGTCGCGTTCGTGTTCCTGGTCCCCGGCCGGTTCCTCGGATTCGACGGGATTCTCCAGAACCTCGGGTTCGTCGAGCGCCGGCCGCTCCTGAAGCGGATCGTAACGGCCCTCGGCTGAACGAGCTCAGGGGCCCTCGCGGCCCCCCTTCCCCTTTCCTTTCCACCCTTCCTTCCCCTTTTTCTGATCCGCGGATGAGGCGGAGCCTTCTCAAGCGGCCGGCTCGGGCATCTCCCGGATGGCGCGGACGGGGGACAGGAGGACCCAGAGGAACGCGAAGCAACCGCCGATCGCAGCGATGAGGATTGCCTGCCGGAGGCCGAACGTCTCCCCCAGGATGCCGCCCGCGAGGCCACCCAGGGGCAAGGTGCCCCATACGATCGTGCGCATCGTGGCATTCAACCGCCCCTGGAGCCGGATGGGGACGATCGTCTGACGGAAGCTGACCTGGTTGATGTTGTACAGGAGGCTGCCGAACGACGTCAGCGCGAGGCTGGCCCCGATGATCCAGAACGCAAGCGAGCCGGCCGCGAGCGGGATGGGGATTGCCGCGAACCCAAACAGCACCGCGCCCACGATGATGGCCCAGCCCACGCCCACTCGGTTCGCGATGGGCGTGGCGGCGAGCGCCCCCGCCACGCCGCCCGCTGCGCCGATGGCCTGGACGATGCCCAGGGCGAGCGGGGAGAAGCCGAGCTCGTCGATCGCGTACAGGACAAAGAGGGCGAAGAGCGCGCTCGAGAAGAAGTTCGAGGTGCCCGTGCAGCCGGCGATCATCCGCAACCGCGGTTCTCCGAGGACGACATGGAGACCCTCGCGGAGGTCCGCCCGGAGGGAACCTCGCGCCGACCGCTCGGACCTGGGTTCGTCCTTCCGGATGCGCAGCATCGCGCCGGTCGAGAAGAAGAAGGAGAACGCATCGAAGACCATGGCGGCGGGCGCGGTGAACAGCTCGACGACGACGCCCGCGAGGCTCGGGCCGGCGACCTGGGCCATCGTGCTCGTCGTCTCGAGCTTGCTGTTCGCGTCCGTCAGGGTTTCGCGCGGAACGAGCACGGGCAGGTACGCCTGGTACGCGATGTCGAAGAACACGGTGAGTACGCCCACCGCGAAGGAGAAGGCATACAGGTACGTCATCTGCAGGAGGTGCGCGAAGCCGAGGAGGGCGATCGAGCCCACGAGAATCCCGCGTCCGAGGTCGCCCACGATGAGGACGGGCCGCTTCCGGAGGCGGTCCACCCACACGCCGACCAGGAGGCCGAACAGGAGGAAGGGCAAGGTGCCCGCCGCGGCAAGGACACCCATCTCACCCGCACCCGGGTGGAGCGTGACGACCGCGAGAACGGGGAGCGCGAACCCCGTGAACTGGTCGCCGAGCCGGGATACACTCTGGCCAATCCAGAGGAGCATGAAGTCGCGGTGCCGCCAAAGGGACGGCCGGGCTGCCACTGGCAGGGAGGAACCGAGCGGACCATAACTAGCTTCCCTCGCTTGGGGTGCGACATCCCCTCCCGGAGGGGCGGAAATCCTCTTAACAGGGCGCGGCTATCGTCTCGCGGCGGAAGGCCATGGTCAAGATCTTCCTCGATACCGCGAACATCGACGAGATCCGCGAGGCGGCCTCGTGGGGCGTCCTCGACGGGGTCACGACGAACCCCAGCCTCGTCGCGAAGACGGGGCGGAAGTGGGCGGAGGTCGTTCAGGACATCCTCGCCCTCGTGGACGGCCCGATCAGCCTCGAGGTCACGTCGACCCAGGCGGACGAGATGATCAAGGAGGGCCGCAAGCTCGCGAAGCTCCACAAGAACGTCGTCGTGAAGATCCAGATGACCACGGAGGGCCTCAAGGCGATCAAGGCCCTGTCCAAGGAGGGCGTCCGGATCAACACGACCCTGATCTTCAGCGCGAACCAAGCCATCCTGGCCGCCAAGGCGGGCGCCAAGTACGTGAGCCCCTTCATCGGCCGCCTGGACGACCAGGGCCAGGAGGGGATGCAGGTCATCCGGGAGATCGTCCAGATCTTCCGCAACTACGACTGGGAGTGCGAGGTGCTCGTCGCCTCCATCCGCCATCCGCTCCACGTGATCGAGGCGGCGAAGCGCGGTGCGGACATCGTCACCGTGCCCTTCGACGTTCTCAAGAAGATGGCGGGGCACACCCTGACCGACGTGGGCCTGAAGCGCTTCCTGGACGACTGGCAGAAGGTCCCGAAGTAGCGGTCAGATCCACTCGAGCTCCGTCTGCGTCCGCGCCTCGCGCACGTTCCCCGTGTTCACGGTCGTGGTGGGTTCGATCAGGAGGACGTCCGCCTCTTGCTCCGCCACGGGGCGATGTTCGACTCCCTTCGGGACGACGACGAATTCGCCCTCAACGAGTTCCACGTCGTGGTCGCGGAACTGCACGGTGATCCGGCCGCGCACGACCAGGAACAGCTCGTCCTCCCGCTTGTGGTCGTGCCACACGTATTCGCCCTTCACCTTGACGAGCTTCAGGTACGCATCGTTCACCTGGGCCAGGATCTTCGGGCTCCACAGTTCGTGGATCCTCCCGAGCTTCTCGCGCAGGTTGACCTTCTCCGCCGCCGCCACGGTCCCCACTCCGCGCATCCCACGCGGTAGCTGCGCTTTAGCCTTTGTTCCGGCGAACGCGGGCCTCCCGACGGCGGTCCCCCGACCCGCGGGTAGCACCCCCTGGCGGCACCCATCCGGTTCCTTGCGGGCTCTCCCGGTCGCGTCGTTAGGTTCATCCCGAATCACGGGGATGACCTGAAGAGGCCGTTGGGTCATGCGAACCCCGATGCTTCCGGCACCGTCCACGATTACGTTGGACCAAGAGAGCTTCAAGGCCCTCGCCTCCGAGGTCCGCGTGGACATCCTAAAGAGGCTCGACGAGCGGCGGCAGACGGTCACGGACCTGAGCTCCCTCCTCTCCCTGAGCAAGCCGACCCTCCTCGAGCACCTGGAGAAGCTGCAGACCGCGGGCCTCGTGAAGCGCGTGGACGAGGGCCGCAAGTGGATCTACTACGAGCTCACCGCGAAAGGCCGGAAGCTGCTGCATCCCGAGAAGGTCGCCATCGTCCTCGCCCTCTCGAGTGCGATTGCCCTCGTAGCCATCGGCATCTTCCTCCTGCTCTTCGCCTCGCCGGGAGGCCTCTTCGCGGCCCCCGCGAACAACTACATGGGCTCGCCGATTGCCGGACCGGCAGCCGACCGCAGCGTGCTGGGGCTCCCGAATGCCTTCGCCGCGGGCGCGCTCGTCGCCTTCATCCTGGCCCTCGCGTCCGTGGTGTTGGCCGCCGTCTTCGTCTGGCTCGGTCGTCGCCGGCGGGAACGGTTCTTCTCCGAGCTCGCGGGCTCCCAATCTTGACGAGGCTGCCCGGCTTCGAGCGGCAATACCGCAAACCGTTATGACATCCTCCGACGTTGGCGTCCGCGTGCCGTCGACGTCGCGGGGGAGGGCCGCGTGGGCCATCCCCCTCCTGCTCTTCCTAGCCATGCTCCTCGCGGCGGGGCTGGCCTTCAACCTGGCCAACCTGAACACGGGCGGCGAGCAGATGCCCGGGCCGGGGACGCCGGGGACCACCGCGGCGAACCCTTGGGGCCTGTTCGACCCGATCGTCGCGCAGCTCGTCTTCGGAGTCGCGATCGCCGGCCTGGTCGTCGCGTTCGTCCTCGCCCTGCTGCTGCGCCAGCGAGGAGTCCGCGCGAAGCGGGTCCTGAAGCCCACGACCTGGGCCGACGTGGTCGCGATGATCCTCGCGTTCGGGATCTTCATGGCGCTCCTCCTGCTTTGGCCTCAGATCGTGTCTCGGGTAGGGAGAACCGGGAGCGCGGGGAACGTGAGCGGGAATGGCGGCGCGAACGCGACCGCCATCCCGTCCGCGGGCGGCATCCCGCTCGGTATCTTCCTCGCCGCCGCAGTGTTCGGGGCCGTCGTGGCCCTCGCCCTCTTCCTCCGCGTGGGCCTGAACCTTGGACGCCGCGGCCCGGCGGGTCCGATCCGGCAGGGGCGCCTCGCGGCGGTCCGGGCCGTGGAGACCGCGATCAGCGAGCTCCAACTCGGGGGCGACGTGCGCACGGTCGTCCTCGCGTGCTACGCGCGCTTCTGCTACTTCCTCGGGGCACGCGGGATCGCCGAGCAGGAGCCGCTCACGCCGCGAGAGCTCGAGGGCTTGGCCATCACGCGCCTCGCGGTGTCCCACGATTCCGCGGAGTCCTTGACCTCCCTGTTCGAGGAAGCGCGCTACAGCGAGCACGCGCTCGGGGAGTCGGATCGGGATCGCGCCGTCCAGAGCCTCGAGCAGATCCGGGCGGACCTGGGGGTGTGAGATGCCCCGGCGAGGCGACCTCTACTCCCGCATGGAGGACCAGATGCGCGGACGGCCGCGCCCGCGGCCCCTGCGCATGGCCGCCCTCGAAGCGGCCGTCATCGTGGGCGCCGTCTTCCTCTTGGGATACCTCCTGTACGCGGCCCAGTTCAGCGGCTCAATCCGTTGGGGGCTGGGCTCCGTCATCATTGCGGTCCTCGCGATCTACGCATGGGCGAGCGTTGCCCGGAGAACGTCGGAGCCGCGCCCCCTCCTGAAACGGACGCCCGTCCCCCGCGCGCGAGCGGGAGAGCTCACCTCGTTCGCCGCAACGGTCCGGCGGGCGGAGGCAGGCCTCACGTACAGCCAGGTCTCCGTCTCGTCCCGGGCGCGGGAGGCGTTCGCGGAACGCCTTCGGCTCGCGCGGGGCCTGTCGCCCGAAGGCATGCGGAGGCTCCTGGCCGATCCCCACGCCCTCCAGACCTCCTTCCACGATGCGCTCCTCGAGGACTTCCTGTTCCTCGCGACCGTGGACTCCGACGAACGGTACCGCTGGGTGCGCCGCTCCCGGGAGCACGGCGGCTTTACGTTCGCACTCAACGAGGTCTTGGATCACATGGAGGCGTGGCGATGAACGTGGGCAGCGTTGCGGAGCGCGGGAAGGCCGTGATGGACGAGCTGGAGCACGTCATCGTGGGGAAGCGGCCCGTCCTGGAGCGCGTGCTCTGGGGCGTCCTCTCCGACGGCCACGTCCTGATCGAGGACGTCCCCGGCGTGGCGAAGACCCTGATTGCGAAGTCCTTCGCCGCGGCCCTCGGCCTCTCGTTTCGGCGCGTCCAATTCACGCCCGACCTCCTGCCCGCGGACATCACGGGCACATACGTGTTCGACCGGAAGACCGGGGAGTTCGTCCTGCGACGCGGTCCCATCTTCACGAACGTCCTCCTGGCGGACGAGATCAACCGTGCGCCGCCGAAGACCCAGTCCTCCCTCCTCGAGGCCATGCAGGAGCGTCAGGCCACCCTGGAGGGCCAGACGTTCCCCCTCGAACCGCCGTTCTTCGTCCTCGCGACCCAGAACCCCATCGAGCACGAGGGGACGTACCCGCTCCCCGAGGCCCAGGTGGACCGCTTCCTCTTGCGGATCGACGTGGGCTACCCGACGCCCGAACAGGAGGTCGAGATCCTCCGCCGCCGCGAGGAGCGGCGGTCCGACGACATGCCCGTCCGCGCCATCACGACCGCGGACGAGGTCCGTGCCCTCCAGGCGGCCGTGGAGACGGTCCATGTCGACCCCGCCGTGGATGCCTACATGGTGGCCATCGTCGGCGCCACTCGGACCCACAGCCAGGTGGAGATCGGGGCAAGCCCCCGCGGCTCCCTCGCCCTGCTCAAGCTGTCCCGGGCCCGGGCCGCCCTCGGGAACCGCGATTTCATCACCCCGGACGATGTGAAGGCCGTCGCGCCGTACGCCCTGGCGCACCGGATGATCCTGAAGCCGGACCCCTGGATCCGCGGGGTGCGCACGACCGCGGTGCTCCAGGACGTCCTGAACCAGGTGCCCGTCCCCAAGGTGCCGTGACATGCGGACGCCGCTCGCGAGCGCCCTCGTCGCGGTCGCCCTCATCGCGCTCCTCGGCGGCCTCGCGTTGCGGAGCTGGCCGCTCGTCCTGCTCGCGCTCCCGCCCCTCGTCGTCCTCGCCCTCGGCTCCCTAGATCCGCCGTCGCGACCCGCGCTCCAGGTGGCCCGGACCGTGTCGCGGGACCGGCTCTCCGTGGGCGTCAACGCGGACGTCCACCTGCGCATCTCGAACGAGGATGCCGCAATCGCCTTGCTCGAGTGCCTCGACACGCTGCCGACCGAGCTCGCGGTGGTCCGCGGAGCGAATCACACGATCCTGTCCCTGGGGGCCGGGGAGACCGCGGACCTCGCGTACACGGTCCGTCCGACCCTGAAAGGGGAGTTCACCCTGGGGCCCTTGCGCGTACGCGCCCTGGACCCCCTCGGCCTGGGGGTCGAGGACCTCGTCGTGCCGACGACGTCCACGATGATCGTGGCCCCCGGGATCGAGTCCCTGGCCCGCGTTAGCCTGGGCCCGCGCCGCACCCGCCCCTGGTTCGGCCACGTGCCGTCGCGGCACATCGGGGCGGGCTCCGAGTTCTGGGGGGTCCGCGAGTACGTCTCCGGGGACGACGTGCGGCGGATCAACTGGAAGGCCTCCGCGCGGTTCGACGCCCTGTACTCGAACGAGTACCAGGGGGAGCGCTCGGGGGACGTCGTGATCCTCCTGGACGCCCGGGCGGAGAGCGCGGTGGGCACGGTGACGGGCAACGCCGTGGAAGTGGGCGTGCGCGCGGCCTTGGGCGTCGCCGAGCACGTCCTCGAATCGAAGAACCGGGTCGGGCTCATCGTCCAGCGCGAGGTCCTCGACTGGGTGCCGCCCGCGTTCGGACGCAAGCAGCTCTACCGGATCCTGGACCACCTGATCCACGTGCGGGCGGGCGGGGAGTGGCCCTTCTCGTTCGTGGCCTGGGTTCTCTCGCGGTACTTCCCGCGGGACTCCCTGGTCGTGCTCATCTCGCCCCTGACGGACCGGACCGCGCTCGATTCCGTGACGAGCCTCGTGGCCCGGGGGTACGACGTGACGATCCTCTCGCCCTCGCCGCTGGAGATCGAGCGCGCGGCGTTCGCCCACACGCCGGAGCAGGAGACCGCGTACCGGATCCTGCGGATGGAGCGGGCCAACCTGGTGTCCCACCTCCGCTCCGTGGCCCAGGTCGTGGATTGGGACCCCGCGACGCCCCTGGCATTGCCGCTACGGAGGATGCGGACATGGCCTCGACCCGTATGATCGCGACGACCCTGTGGACCCTGCCCTTGGCCGTGGTCCTCGTCCTGTTCGCCTGGGCCTTCGTGGACTTCCTCGGGACGCCCACCGCCCTCCTCGCGCAGGAACTCCTCGCGGTCCTCCTCGCCTCCCTGGCCACGACGATCCTTGGGCTCCGGTTCGGGTACGCCGCCTTGCGCCGCCTCGGGCTCGCGCTCCTCGTGCTCACCTACTTCGCCGCCCACCTGACCGTCCTGCGTCTCGATGCGACGGCCTCCCTGGCCTTCCTGACCCTCGCCCTCCTCACGGTCGAGCTGCGCATCCTCGCAGACCGCTTCGTCCCCTTGTACACGGCCCGCCTGGACGGGGATGACCGGGCGCGCGTCGCGTCCGCGCTCCAGCGTTCCATGGTCCGGATCGCCTCGGTGTCCGGAGCGGCCTTCCTCGCCTCCGTGCTGGCGGCGGACCTCGCGCTCGCGGGCACCCTCCCCGTGACGACGATTCCCACAGCCCTGGGCCTCTCCGCGGCGCTCGTCGGCGTGATTCTCCTCATGGCCCTCTGGCCCCAGCTCGAGCGGCGCGAGGCGTGACCACTCCCGGCGGATCAGGTGTTCGCGGTCTGCGTGACGATCAGGAAGACGACGAAGAGGTCGGCGACCGCGATGAAGACCATGTCGACCACGAAGGCGCCCAGGTTGAACGTGGGGTGCTGTCCCGCGGTGGTCAGGCCGACGACGCCGTAGATCGGGATCGCTTCGGCGGCGACTAGGATCGCCAAGAGGATTCCCCCCCACAGCCACGCTGCGGTGCGCTCGACGCCGACGTACGCCTTCGCGTCCTCGGAAGCAGCCTTAGGCGTCCAGCCCTCCGGCATCTCGGAAATCCCCTTCCGCGTCGCGGCCATCAGCGAGCTCAGGCCCAAGAGCACGGCGACCAGCCCCGCGACGAGGACGAAGAACCCGGGAAGCCCGAATCCGTGCTCCGCGCAGCCGCCGAACTGGTCGTAGGCCGTGCAGGCGTACATGAGTGTCCCACCCGAAACCGCGACGACGATCCCCACGGTGAGTTCGAGGGATCCCGTGAGGCGGGTCCTCCGGGCTCGGCGGGCATCGGTCCAGAGCGCGGACTTGACCGGGGCGGGCATCCGAGGCGCCGAGACGCGTGTGCGCGCTCGTGCCGCGACGTGGGACCGGGCGATCTCGTGGTAGAGCCCGTCCAGGGCCTCGGCGCTCGCGCGCGTGTGGGGATAGTACCATCCCGGCGTGGCGAGGCTCGCACCGTTCTCTCGTTCCACGATCTCCCGGATCACGGAAGGCGCGTGCCACCGAGGCCAGCCGTGGTGGAGGCTGAGGCTCCAGCCGCCGGGCGCCTCCGCGCTCATCCACAGGTAGACGCGCTCCGGAGTCACGTCGACGACGAGAGGAGCGTGCGTGCACCGCGGGGCGAGCACGGCCGCGGAGGGGACCGGGTGACTCCGGAAGTGGGCCTCCGTATCCTCGGTGTCGGGGAGGACCGCCCCGCACTCTCCACAACGCCAGGCGTTCGCCGGCATCCCGGTTGGGTCCATCGGACACCGAGGATTGATAGGTATCGGTGCGACTCAGCCTCCGGCATGCCTGCGCCGCGGGCGGTGCGGTCCTGGGCTCGGAGACAAAAGCTAATTAGGCCCCTTCAGTTGGCGTCGCCCGCTGCCCCGGTGGTCTAGCGGTCTATGATCCCGGCCTGTCGAGCCGGGTGCTCGGGTTCGAATCCCGACCGGGGCGTTGCCCTCCCGCGGCGCACCCGCCCCGGCCTCGCACGTCCTGAGCCGCCTCTGCGAATGCGAAGGTGGTCTTCTCGGCAATCGCATCGCCTGGCCGGAGGCGGTCAGGATGGGTTTCCATCGCCCGCGGCATCGTGCGGGAGACTCACGGTTCAAATAGTCACGAACCCTGGGGACCGCGAGGGTTCACAACCATGCGGTTGGAGGGCAGTTCACATCGCGACCCCCTGGAAGCGAACGTCTTCCACTGGTTGCTCGAGGAAGACCAGCCGTCCGTTCGCTACCTCACCTTGGTTGACCTGCTGGGGCGGAAGGCAGACGACCCGGAGGTGAAAGCAGGGTTATCGAAGATCGCTCGAGCGGGTTGGGCGCATGACCTTCTGAGAGCCCAGAAGCCGAAGGGGTACTGGGAGGCCCATGAGCCCAGGACCGTCCGGGAGTGGGTCAACTTCCTGCGCTTCCCCCTGTACGACTCGTCGATTTGGAAGGGGATCGTCCTCTCCGACCTCGGCCTCACGGCGACCGAGCCGCGGGTCCGAAGGTTCGCCGACCGGATCTTCGAGTACAAGCTGCACCTGAGCTCGGAGGTGAACCTCTTCACGGAGGAGGTCTGCATCGTCGGGAACGTCGCGCGCATGCTCACGCGCTTCGGGTACGGCGACGATCGCCGGGTCCGGAAGCTCTACGACTGGATGCTCGAGGACCAGAGGGAGGACGGGGGCTGGAACTGCTCCCAGGGCACGCCCGGGACGCTGGACGCCTGGGAGCCTCTCGCAGCCTACGCCGCCCTGCCCAGCTCGAAGCGACCCGGGACAATCGAGCGATCGATCTCGCGAGGCGCCGAGTTCTACCTGGAACGGAGGCTGTTCCACGAGGGACGAAGGTACGCCCCTTGGTTCCGGTTCCACTATCCGAATCACTACTTCTACGACATTCTCTACGACATTCTCGTCGGGCTCGACGTGATCACCCGGCTCGGATTCGCGGACGACCGACGGCTCGGGCCCGCTCTCAAGATCCTCAGCGAGAAGCGCCGGCCGGACGGAACGTGGGTGCTGGACGCGGTGCACCCGGACGTGGAACCGGGCGCAGGATCCACCTCCCTTACGAAGAAGTACAAGCGGTTCACACTGGAAGCGCCCGGAGAGCCGAGCAAATGGATTACGCTCACGGCGCTTCGAGTCTTGAAGCGAGTCGAGGACGCGGGCTAGCGCGGCGTCCTGGGCGGTCGCGTGCGGCAGGCCCAGCTCCGAGCTTCGCGCCCATATTGCGTTCCGCTCCCTGACCGGATGCTGACTCGCGGAGCCTCGTCGCGGCCTCGTGAGACGAGGAGGTGGGGGGCCGGAGGCGTCCTTCGCGGGAGCAGCGACTCTTCATCGCAATGAGCTCTGCGCCGGTCGACTTGGCACAGGCCGAGACGGGAGGAGGTGGTTCCTGGGGAAAACCATTGTAACGGCGTTGGACCATGACGGCGGAGGGAGTCTGGAACCATGGAAACCGGCGAAGGACCCGGCGGCAAGGCTTGGAAGGGGTTTGTGAGGAGACACTGGAGGGTCATGCTGCTGATCGTCGGAGGAATTGCCGTAGCTGCCGTCGCCGCGCTGTTCGTGTTCCTTTGGGTGGTTGCGAATACTCAGGGGACGGGGCTCGTGCCCGCCGGCCTGGGCGACTGGACCGCGGGCAACGCGCTCACGTTCGTTCTGAGTGTGATCCTGTGGGAACTTGTGCTCGTGGCGAGCTGGGTCGTCGCAGCAGCGGTGGCGGCCTACCTGCTCTGGTACCGGAAACTGCCGAGCGAGGAGCGGAAGGAGCTTGAAGGAAGGCCTCGACGCGGCAGAGCGGCGGGGGGAAGCGGTGGCATTTCGTTCTTCACCGGACTCGTGTGGTTGGTTATCGTTTGGACCGATGGCC